>JADCBH010000413.1 GCA_020253595.1 Brevundimonas sp. | reverse complement strand
GCGAACCAGAAGCCGTTGTAGATCATCTGGGCATAGCGGACGGCGAGCTCGTCCTTCAGGTGCATGGCCCCGCGGTCGAGCGTGATCGACTCGATGCCCCGATGAGCGGCCAGAAGGATGGTGCCGCCCGGCGTTTCATAGACCCCGCGCGACTTCATGCCGACGTAGCGGTTCTCCACCAGGTCGAGGCGGCCGATCCCGTTGTCGTGGCCGAGCTGGTTGAGTTTCGTGAGCAGAGTGGCCGGGCTCATGGCCTCGCCGTCGATGGCGACGGCGTCGCCCTTCTCAAACGCGATGGTGACGATCGTGGCCTGATCGGGCGCGTCCTCGGGCGAGATGGTGCGCTGGTGGACGAACTCGGGCGCTTCGACGGCCGGGTCTTCGAGCACCTTGCCCTCGGAGGAGGAGTGCAGGAGGTTGGCGTCGACGCTGAAGGGGGCCTCGCCGCGCTTGTCCTTGGCGATGGGGATCTGGTTCTTCTCGGCGAAGTCCAGCAGGGCCTCGCGGCTGCGGTACTCCCACTCGCGCCAGGGGGCGATGACGCGGATGTCGGGCTCCAGCGCATAGTAGCCGAGCTCGAAGCGGACCTGATCATTGCCCTTGCCGGTCGCGCCGTGACAGACGGCGTCGGCACCGACCATGCGGGCAATCTCGATCTGGCGCTTGGCGATCAGGGGCCGGGCGATGGAGGTGCCCAGCAGATACTGGCCCTCATACAGGGCGTTGGCGCGGAACATCGGGAAGACGAAATCCCGCACGAACTCCTCGCGCAGGTCGTCGATGAAGATGTTCTCGGGCTTGATGCCCATCTTCAGGGCCTTCTCGCGGGCAGGCGCGAGTTCCTCGCCCTGACCGAGATCGGCGGTGAAGGTCACGACTTCCGCGCCGTATTCGGTCTGCAGCCACTTGAGGATGATGGAGGTGTCCAGGCCACCGGAATAGGCGAGGACCACCTTCTTTACGGGCGGCTGGGTCATGGGAGCAGGTCCTTGGGGGAGCGAAGTTCGGCGCGCTTAAAGGGCGAAGCCGCCGTCAAAGCAACCCTCTCGCGGATCGACGGGCGTGGAACGCTGGCCAAAGGGTTTCATCACAACGAGCACAACGGGCTCACAACGAACACAACGGCACCGAGTGGTGGTAGGGGCGACGATCGGTCACCGGACACAAGACGCCTTCGGATGGCGGCTCACGCCGCCCTGTCTTGATCGACGCGAAGCGTCCATTCTCGCGATCAGCAAAGCGAGCAGTCGGCGACGGTGACGCGAACTCGGTACCGTCGTGTCCTTTGTGAGCCCGTTGTGCTCGTTGTGATGAACCCTCTTCGGCGGCTCAGCACATTCGGTCGAAGGACGTCAGCCCCAGGGGCCGCGCGGGCGGGGCGCTTGGCCGGTCGCGGGCACCGAGGTGCCCGGCGCTGACGTCGGGAGGAAGGCCGGGGCGGCGCGGGGGGTCATGCCCATCTTGGTCCCGAGCTCCATCAGGGCGCGGACACGGTTGCCCGTGTTGGGGTGGGTCGAGAACAGGTTGTCGGCTCCGCGGCCCGCCAGGGGGTTGATGATGAACAGTTGGCCGGACGCCGGATTGCGCTCGGCGGTCAGGTTCACGATGCGCTTGGAATAGGCCTCAATCTTCTGCAGCGCGCTGGCCAGAGCCTGGGGATCCTGGGCGATCTCGGCACCGACGCGGTCGGCCTCGTATTCGCGGGAACGGCTGATGGCCATCTGCACCAGACCGGCCGCCATGGGGGCCAGCAGCATCAGGGCGAGCGTGCCGATGATACCGCCGGGACGTTCCCGGTCGCCGCCTCCGAAAAAGAGCGCGAAGTTGGCGAGCGCGGAGATGGCGCCGGCCAGCGTCGCCGTGACCGTCATGGTCAGGGTGTCGCGGTTCTTCACGTGGGCCAGTTCATGGGCCATCACGCCGCGAATCTCTTCGCGCGTCAGCATGTCGAGCAGGCCGGTGGTGGCGCAGACGGCGGCATTGCTGGGGTTACGACCCGTGGCGAAGGCATTGGGCTGGTCGTTGGGGATGATGGCGATCCTGGGCCGGGGCATGCCCGCGCGCTGGGCCATCTCGAGCGTATCGGTCACGTAGGTGCGGATGCGAGCGTCCGGGTGGGTCTCGTCCACCATCTGGGCGCGGTACATGCGCAGCACGATCTTGTCGGCGTTCCAGTAGCTGAACAGGTTCATGCCGCCCGCGAAGACGAGCGCGATCAGCATGCCGTTCATCCCACCGAGTTGCAGGCCGATAAAGCCGAAGAGCGCCGTCAAGGCGGCAATGAGGGTAAAGGTCTTCAGATGGTTCATGGTCGCGATTATGTGGTCGATGACCCCCGGACGCTCAAGAGGCCGACCCCGTGACCGATGATCCCATTCCCGAACCCGCTGAATCCGCCGAACCGCGCGTGCTGAGCGAAGCCGCAAAGCGGGCGCTGGCGGAAGCCGAGGCGCGCCGGGCGGCCGCGGCCATCGTCGTCCTGCCGCCCGAGGACGGAGGGCCGCGCGGGCCGGAACCCACCCGCTATGGCGACTGGGAGAAGAAGGGGCTGGCGGTCGACTTCTAGGCGGCTGCCTCAGGCGGCCGTTTTCCGCTTTCCCGCCGCCGTACCGCCCGGCATGATACCCGTATCCAAAAGAAACCAACCGGAGACGACCATGGCCCTGACAAACCGCCAGTGGGTGCTGCGCCAGAGACCGCAGGGCCTGGTGCAAGACAGCGATCTGGAACTGATCTCCACCCCCGTCCCGGAACTGGCCGACGGCCAGGTGCTGGTCCGGACCATCTATCTGTCGCTCGACCCGACCAACCGCACCTGGATGAACGACGCGGTCGGCTATCTGCCGCCCGTGGGCCTGGGTGACGTCATGCGCGGCCTGACGCTGGGCGTGGTCGAGCAGTCGAAGTCCGAGCGCTTCGCGGTCGGTGACATCGTGACCACCGCCATGGGCGGCTGGGCCGACTATGGCGTGGTGCCCGATTCAGGCGTCAGCCGCGCGCATCGCTTCCCCGGCCTGCCGCTGACGGCGAACATGTCGGTGCTGGGCATGACAGGCCTGACGGCCTGGGCGGGCGTGACCGACGTGCTGAGACCCCAGCCGGGCCAGACGATGGTCGTATCGGCGGCGGCGGGCGCTGTGGGCTCCATCGCCGGTCAGATCGCCAAGCAGAAGGGCGCGCGCGTCATCGGCATCGCCGGCGGGCCGGAAAAGTGCGCCTGGCTGACCGGCGAACTCGGGTTCGATGCGGCCATCGACTACAAGAACGAGGACGTGGGCGAGGCGCTGGATCGCCATGCGCCGAATGGCATCGACCTGAACTTCGAGAACGTGGGCGGCGACATCATGATCGCCGTGTGGAACCGGCTGAACATCCACGCCCGGATGGCCGTGTGCGGCATGGTCTCGGCCTACAACGCCACCAAGCGGCCGCCGACGCCCGACCTCAGCCGCCTGATCACCCATCGCATGACGATGCAGGGCTTCCTGGTCATGGACTACAGCCCGCGTGCCAAGGAGTTCGCGGCCGAGGTCGGGCCCTGGCTGGCAGGTGGTCAGGTCAAGTGGAAGGTCCACGTCGACAACGGCCTGGAAGGCGCGGTCCGCTCGCTGAACCGACTGTTCACCGGCGACCACGACGGCAAGCTCCTCGTCAGGGTCTCGGAGGAACCATGAGCGATCCGCTCCACGTCCATTTCGAGGATCTGGAGGTCGGCCAGGTTCTGAACCTGGGGGCCTGCGCCGTCGACGAGGCGGTGGTGCAGCTGTTCGTGGAGCATTTCGCGCCGGGCTGGGACAGCGCCTATGGCGCGCCCGACGCCCTGACCTATGCGCTGTGGAGCCGGCTGGCGGCCGACAAGTCCGCCGAATGGGCCCAGTCCAAGGTGCTGGCGGTCGACGGACTGCGCTTCATGCGCAATCCACCCGCGGGCGAGCTGCTGCGTGGACGAATGACGGTGATGGGCAAGGACCCCGTGGGCGACGAGAAGGGGATCATCATCTCCCAGCATGACCTGCTCGACGAGGGAGGCCGGCTGGTCTTCTCGTGCCTGACGCGGGGCCTGTTCGTCCGCAGGTAGCCCGTCTCCTCCCTGTCGCGCAGCGATGGGGAGGTGGCTCGGAGCAGAGCGGAGAACCGGAGGGGTTAGGGACGCGGCGCGATACTGCGCCAGGCCCGCCCCCTCCACCGCTTCGCGGTCCCCCTCCCCATCGGCCAAGCGGCCAACGGGGAGGAGACTTGTTCACGCGTTTCCGGCGACTTCGCCGTTCTGGCGGGCGCGCTCGAAGGCCATGGCCACCAAGCGGTCCCAGCCGAGCAGGGACACGAGGTGAGCGTAGATCTGGCCCAGCGCGCCGTTGTCGCGCAGCTCCACCAGCTTCTCAGGCGACAGGGCCTTCAGCTTGTCTTCCGAAACCGCGAAGTAATCCGCCAGCTTCTGGGGCTGACCCGGCTGGCCATCGGGGTTGCGCGGCGTGAAGACGGCTTCTTTGACTTCGAAAAGATCGAGATCCGTCAGGAGCTTGACGAAGCTCTCGGTGCGGAGCCGCTCCTGTTCGAAGTTGTTGCAGAAGTCCATCGCCTGATTGACGTAGTCCGAGGGCTTGCCGTCGATGAACAGTGGAGCCTGACCGCCTTCGGTGATGAAGGGCGCGGCGCGGTCGATGCACAGGATCAGACGCTGCTGGGCCTGATCGTTGGCGAAGACGAACGGATAACGACGGACGTAGGCGGGGATGTAGGCGTCGGGACGGAACTCGCCGGCGGCCGTGACGAACAGGTTCTCGCCTTGGCGCAGGCCCATGACCGAGACAGGCATCTTGTTGTCGCCCAGGAACACGACCGGATAGGACAGCGACGCCGGAGCGAATTCCGTAACCGTCATCGGCACGACGTGCGAGGCCGACACGAAGGCGTAGGGCTTTTCGACCGGATTGACGCCGAGCGCGCCGTGGATTTCGGCCGAGAGGGGCTCGGGCTTCGAATAGAACAGGACGTTGCCGTCCAGCGAACCTTGGGCGTTGGCGGCGGTGGTGTCAGTCATGGGGTCGAGCAGCTCTGGGTTTGCGGGAAAGGGGGGCCTCTTAGCCGAACCCGACGGATGCGGCAAACGGGGTCGCCGGGCGGTTGCAGGCGAGGCAGCGAGGCCTTAGCTCTGGGTCATGTCAAACGCCTGCGGACATGACCACCCGGACACCGGTCTTACCCTTGGTCAGATCGTCCGCGCCCTGGACGAAGCCGAGGCCCGATGTGCCTCGGGCGGCGAGCGGCTGACTCCGCCCCGGAGGCGCGTCCTGGAGTTGCTGCTGCAAGCGGGCGAGGCCGTGAAGGCCTATGACCTGATCGCCCGCTATGGCCCGGACGGCGTGGCCGCCAAACCCCCGACCGTCTATCGCGCGCTCGATTTCCTTGAAAAGAACGGCCTCGCGCACCGGATCGCTTCCATCAGCGCCTATGTCGCCTGTTCGGTGGGCGACCGGGCCCATGCCGCCGCCTTCCTGATCTGCGACTGCTGCGGGGCGACGGCGGAGGTCACGCCGCCCGAGGGCGAGGCGCTGCGCCGGGCTGCGGAAGCCGCCGGCTACGCCCTGGAGCGGACCACCATCGAGGGTCACGGCCGATGCCCGGCCTGCCGCATCGCCGCATAGGCCTGATCCGGCTGGCGAGGCGGGCCGACCGCGCCTAGATTGTGCGCATGGACGCCGCCCGGCTCTCCCCACCCCGCCGCCTCAAGGTCCCGCTCAGCACGCGCGGGGGCGAAATGGCCGTGCTGGACTTTGGCGATGCGAACCGGCCGGTCGACCTGATCTTCAGCCATGCCAATGGCTTCAACGCCGTCACCTACCGCTCGATCCTGGCACCGCTGGCGTCGTCATTCCGCATCCTCGCGCCCGATCTGAGGGGTCATGGGCACTCAGCCCTGCCGACCGTCATGGAAGGTCGCCGCGACTGGCATGATCACCGCGACGACCTGCTGGCGCTTCTCGAAGCCTTTCCGGGGCCGCCGGTCGTGCTCGCGGGGCACTCCATGGGCGGAACCGCGTCGCTTCTGGCTGCGGCGGAACGGCCCGCCCGCGTATCGAAGCTGGTCCTGTTCGATCCGGTGATCTGTGGCGGGCTGACCTCGGTCGTATTCCGTGCGCCCCTGCTGCGACGCCTGTCGCATCGGATTCCGCTGGTCAGGACCACCTTGCGTCGTCGCGCGGTCTTCGACAGCCGGGAACAGGCGCTGGAAGCCTATCGCGGGCGCGGAGCCTTCAAGGGCTGGAGCGACATAAGTCTGATCGACTACCTGTCCGACGGCCTGATCGAACGCGCGGAGGGTGGATTCGCCCTCGCCTGCGCCCCTCAGTGGGAAGCCTCCAACTACGTCAGTCAGGGTCATGACCCGTGGCGGGCGATGCGCACCTTTGGCGGGCCTGTGCACATCCTGAAAGCCGAGATCGGCTCCATCAGTCAGGTGCCGGACGCGCTGCGGGGTTCGCCAAACGTCACCGTGGAAACCGTCCCCGGCGGCCACCACCTGTTTCCCATGGTGCGGGCCGACGTCGTGCGCGACGCCCTGTTCGACGCCGCGGTCTAGAGACCGTCAACGGCCCTCAAGCGCCTCGCGCTGTTGCCGAATGGCGGTGTCGCGCGCCTCGCGTTCGGCGGCGAGGCGCTCCTCGATGGCCAGAAGCTCACGGTTGGCCTCGTCCGAGGCCTCTTGGCGGGTCACGCCCGCCGGGCGGCCTGTGATGTCCGGCAGATAGATGGGCGTCAGGCACTGGCGCTCCTGCGGATACCACCAGCGTCCGCTTTCCTCACAGGCGCGCTCTGGAGCGACCCAGAGCTGGTTGAACAGCATGAGACCGCCCACGCTAAGGGCGAACATTACGCTGAACAGCAGCATCAGGCGCGGAAAGGTCAGAAAGCGTCTCATCGTCTGGATCGTCCCGGATGCGACGTGAGTTCACGTAGCGTTACGTTGACAGGCCCGTTCGCCCGTTCCATTCCCTGCCCGAACATTCCGGCCATCCTAGGACACAGCGAACATGAAGGTTCTTGTCCCCGTCAAACGGGTGATCGACTACAACGTCAAGGCCCGCGTGAAGGCGGACCAGACTGGCGTCGATCTGGCGAACGTCAAGATGAGCATGAACCCCTTCGACGAGATCGCCGTCGAGGAGGCCGTCCGCCTGAAGGAAGGCAAGGAACATCATGTGGCCGGAACGGCGTCGGAGATCGTGGTGGTGTCGATCGGCGTCAGCCAGGCCCAGGAGACAATCCGCACGGCCCTGGCCATGGGCGCGGACCGGGGCATCCTGATCCAGTCCGACGCTGATCTCGAGCCCCTGGCGGTCGCCAAGCTGCTGGCCGCCGTGGTCGCTGAGGAAAAGCCCGACCTGGTCCTGATGGGCAAGCAGTCCATCGATGGCGACAACAATGCGGTCGGCCAGATGCTGGCGGCCTTGCTCGACTGGCCCCAGGCCACCTTCGCCGCCAAGCTGGCGATCGCTGCTGGCCGGGCGACCGTGACGCGCGAAGTCGACGGCGGGGTCCAGACCCTGTCGGCTGCCCTACCCGCCGTCGTGACCGTGGACCTGCGGCTGAACACGCCGCGCTATGCGTCCCTGCCCAACATCATGAAGGCCAAGAAGAAGGAGATCGCCATGAAGGCGGTCGCCGACTACGGCGTCGATGTCGCGCCGCGCCTGACCGTGCAGAAGGTGACCGCACCGCCGACCCGATCGGCCGGGATCAAGGTGGCCGACGCCGCCGAACTCGTCTCCAAGCTCAAGACCGTGGGAGCGCTGTAAATGGCTGTCCTCGTCATCGCCGATCACGACGGTTCGACCGTTCGCGACACCACCCACAAGACCGTGACGGCCGCTCTGGCCATCAGCGGCGACGTCGACGTTCTGGTCGTCGGTCAGGGATCCAGGGCCGCAGCCGATGCGGCCGCGAAAATCTCGGGCGTTCGCAAGGTGCTGCTGGCCGAGAGCGGCGAGCTGGCCCACACCCTGGCCGAGGCCGTGACGGCGACGGTCGTGGGTCTGGCCGGCGGTTACGACGCGGTCGTGTCCCCGGCCACCATGGACGGCAAGAACTTCATGCCGCGCATCGCCGCCAAGCTGGACGTTGCGCCGATCTCGGACATCATCGAGGTCGTCTCGGCTGACACCTTCGTGCGCCCCATCTATGCCGGTAACGCGCTGGAAACCGTCCAGACCTCCGACGCCAAGAAGGTCATCACCGTTCGCGCCACCAGCTTCACGCCCGCGGCAGAGGGCGGCTCGGCCCCGGTCGAGGCCGTGGCGGGCCAGGACGCCGGCAAGGCGGCCTTCGTCTCGGAAGAAATGGTCAAGTCGGATCGCCCGGAACTGGGCGCCGCCAAGATCGTGGTCTCGGGCGGCCGCGCCCTGGGTTCGGCGGAAGAGTTCTCGGCCGTCATCGAGCCGTTGGCCGACAAGCTGGGGGCCGCCGTCGGCGCAAGCCGCGCGGCCGTCGATGCCGGCTATGCGCCGAACGACTATCAGGTCGGCCAGACCGGCAAGGTCGTGGCTCCGGGGCTTTACGTCGCCGTGGGTATCTCGGGCGCGATCCAGCATCTGGCCGGCATGAAGGACTCCAAGGTGATCGTGGCGATCAACAAGGACGCCGACGCCCCGATCTTC
>JADCBH010000412.1 GCA_020253595.1 Brevundimonas sp. | reverse complement strand
CGACGAGCTGCTGCCCGCCAACTGGGCCAAGCGATTCGCGGCGTCGGCGAGCGCGTAGGCGCCGCGCATTCGGGGGGAGGTCAAGCGGCGGCGGTCAGTGCCGTCGGACGCTTACCGACATGTGGACCGAACCGCGATTCCAGCCGACAAGGTTAATGGCATCGATCTCATCCCTCGCACTTGATCGGCGCCGGTCGCCATGCGCGTGCATTGCCAACCTGCGCGTTACCGGACGGCTCCTCGGACGAATCGGGACTGGTTATCGTCGAGGCCGCTTGAGGACCAAAACATCAGTCTTGCCCTGAACACTGCCCCGCTCCCACTCGACCGTTATCGCAACTTTGTCCAGCTCTGGAATGTCCAATGTGAAGTCCACGTTCGCCGCTAAAAACGCGCCCACATTCTTGTCGAAGGACCGAATCTGAACACAGCCACAACTGCTACTTACCTTCTTGAGACTCAGGGGCTCGTGCGCACCATTGAACAATGCGAAACGAAGGTCCCTCGCACCAGTGTCACCAGCCAGAAACTCAAAACGCCACGGCAACGGAGCAGGAGGCAATGACTGTTCAGCGCGGCCTTGCAGACCATCGATCGTCAACGAGCCGGGTGCATCGACGCCCTTGACCGGCTGCAAGTCAGGCTTTTGACCGCCCATATTGGTCGCCGAGCTCTTCAGGATATGAATGAAATCCGGACCGAGCGGATCCACTTCTGGCGAAAGTTCTTGGCGAAGGTCGAGGATGCGGCGCTTCTCGAACGGAAAGGCAACAATCTCCGCCAAACCAGGCATCGGTCCGTGATCCGATACTCGGGGAAACACAAATTCTCGAGAGGTACGCAGCCTTGTCGAGGCAGTCCAGTACCACCTCGACAACAGCCTCACGGGCTGACCATCAATCCACTCGCTGACCCACTCGTAGGAGAGCCTCGTCTCACGATCGAATAGACTCGCAAAGACGGATAGCTTCACTGGAGAGCGGCGCAATTGCATTACCAGCCGCTCGCCGTGGTAGGGAAACACAATATCCAGCGGGGGCTTTAGCCGCAATGTCATTTTGTCAACCTCGAGCACGCCAGGCTGTTTCGCACTTCCCACTTTACAACAGTAGTCGATCAGTCTTACATGGTCCCGCCACGCGTCGACAAAAATGGATGTTTGCCATGAGTGATGCCGCGCCCGACGATCAACCTGGAATGATCCAGTTACGTCCTTTTCCGCGGAATCAGTACGGTAGAACACATCTTCGCCGTGAATCAAAGCTTGCTCAGTGATGCCGTCGCCGACAAGAGACCTGTTGTAGCCTCCATCGATCAATGCTCTCTCAAAGAGATCGCCGTTCGCGCCGACGAAGCACCACCGCTCGTGCGTCTGGTTCCAGCCATCGACTCCCCTCTTCGCCTCGTCTCGCAGTGACTGCTCTTCCGTGACAAGCGATGCCACCAAGTCGGGCTCGGCGACCATGCGCAGCTCGCGAATAGCGTCCGCAACGCGACCCACATCCGCAGGCGATAGAGAGTCTGACACCACATGGTAGTAGTAGTGCCACGTCTTGCCAACCACTGACTTCTCGTCAGGCTGTGTCACGACGAAGCCAGCAGGCAAGACCTCCTGCTTCGCCTCCTGCGCAGGTGCGGTCCGCCCCATCATCACGAGCAAACAAGACAGGGACGCCCATGCGGTGGTAGTTGCAGTCATGGTCTTAGTGCCTCACAGTTCGTCGATGCCCTCAGTTCGTGCAGCTTTGCACTTGCTGCGACCGATTGCCCTTGAGAGTGACCTTGCAGCATTTCTCGTACAGGTCCATCGTCGTTCCGACACTTGCCGTGACTCCCAGGTCGGCCAGTTTCAGCTTCATGCCAGCGTCGATCTTCAACTCGCCGCACTTGGATCGGGTCGTGGGACCCGCCTCGTAGAACTTCAGTGTGAGGGTGTCAATCATCGGGGTGCACAGGTTGTGCTGTGGCGAGTCGACGCACTTGGCTTTTTTGTAAGGAGCAAAGTCGCCGCTCCTAGCGCACTCAGCAGGTTGCGGTCCAGTGGTGCTGAAAGCCCCGACGCCGAGGTTGCCGCAGCCGCCGCACTTGTCATCCGATTTACCCCAGTCCTCCGGCGTCGCCTTGACGCACAAGTGGCGCGAGCCAAAGACGACCGCATTGGGGTTGTTGGGCAGCTCGCCATGGTTTATCAGGATGATATCTTCCATGGTTGTTAGGAACGCCGAGTTTACAGCGACCCCGTCGTCACGAACCGCCACAATTTCGCCCGACGTCGGCTGGTCTGCGGGAAACGTCACGGTGAAGGCCGAAGACATCGTCTCTCCGGCGGCGATCATCGCCGTGCTCGCCGAAAGCGTCATAGCGGGGGATGTGGCGGAAACAGTGAAATAGCGACTGGTAGCCACTGGCTCGGCGGTGATGATACGGGCCTCTCGCGTTTCGCCAACGGAGAGGGCGCGAGACCCGAGAACATGCACGCCGAAGCCCGGATTGGTGACCGTGACCGGAGTGTCATAAACGTGCACGACTCCGGACTGTGGGGCAGGTCGGTGCGTTGTGGGATCCAACACCACCTGTGAATCGCAGACCCAAAGGCGCAGGACATAGGACCCCGCGGGCACTCCCGTGTAGGACGCCTTTCCAAAGGGGATGTTGACAGCCGCTTGGCCACTCGTCACGGCCAGAGCCTGGCCCGCATCGGGCTGAAAAACGAGGGGCATGTCCACGCCATCCGCTTCAAGCGCTTCTAGGACGACCACCTCACCGTTGACCATGTACGCCCACGCGTAGTGGGCCGCAGCGCCAGTGAAGGTCTCGGGCAGCACGATGGTCCCGGCGAAGGTTCCCGTGCGCAGGGGCTTGAGCGTCAGAGTCGAGCCGACCGCGCCGTTGTCGTCGTGGAACTGAAGGAGGGAACTCGTCGGTGTCGGACCAACGTAGAAGGCAACTGTGTTCGAGTAC
Organism: Brevundimonas sp.; assembly: GCA_020253595.1. Classification (GTDB taxonomy): domain Bacteria; phylum Pseudomonadota; class Alphaproteobacteria; order Caulobacterales; family Caulobacteraceae; genus Brevundimonas. The sequence continues at coordinate 767 of JADCBH010000412.1, read as the reverse complement.
GACAGGCCCATGGGACTACCAGCGTCTACCACGGACACCTGCGCGAACAGCAGAGGCGACTGCGGATGAGCCAGCGAGAAGCCAAGCCCGCCAGCGGAGTTGCTGGTGAGCGCGAAGATGAGATCCGGCGTCGGAACGAGGATTCCGCCCATGTAGGGTACGTTAACAGCACCGGCTCCCAGCACGAGGAACGCAGACGCGTCGGCAGCGGCGTTCTCGACGTGGAATGTCACGTTATTGCCTGGCAGGAAACTGCCCGAAACGTGAAGGTGCGGGATCCCCGTGGTGCCTGGGGTGCCGCCGCCCAGATTCATCGGGTTCGTCTGGGCGAACCCGAAGCTCGTGGCGAGAACTGCTACGGAGAGGGAGGAGAGGGAGACGTAGGCCATGGCGGGGGTGTCCGCAGTCGGTTCGGATTTGCACAGGGGCTGCCGACCGAGGCTGCCAGCAGCGGCCCGGGGCGACAGCGCGCAACGATGCGTCACCTACAAAGACCGTCGAGGGGGACAAGATTGGTCGGCCTGCCGCGCCGGAATCCGGCGTAACACAAGCTGACCGGCAACTTTGCGCAAAATGCGCTTCACCTGCCGGACGTCGAGCCACAGTTGCCGCGCCGCCCCCTTGACCGTGCCGCAGGCTTGCCACGCCGCGACGACCTCCTGCGCCTGCGCGCCCAAGGTGCGGGGTAAGCGTCCGACGGCACCGCAAGCCGCCCATGGATCCCGCGCGCGCGACCGCCAAGTTGGCGACATGCGCAGAATCGACGT
>JADCBH010000411.1 GCA_020253595.1 Brevundimonas sp. | reverse complement strand
CCGGAACCGTATGGCCTAGCTTGGCGCAGGCCCCAGGCATGGCCCCTGTGCATTCCGGCATCGGGGACGGGTGCCGTCGGAGATCGCCGATGCTGTCGAGAGTCGTCGCCGCGAGTCTTGGTCTTGCGCTGTTGTTCGGCCTCCCCGCCGCCGCGCAGACCCCGACCCCGTCGCCGTCTCCCCCGTCCAGTCCGGAGGAATGGCGCGCCGTCGCCGTGGCGGATGTGAACGAGGCCTATCAGGTCTTCGTCGACAATCATCCGGGCATGTACGATGCCGCCAACCCGTCCTTCCCCGCGACGCTCGCCGAGGCGCGAGACCGGGGGCTCGCGGCAGCCGGGCAGGTCCAGGACAGGACGGGGTATGAGCGCAGTCTGGCCATCTTCAGCAGCGTTCTGAGCGACGGCCACGCCCTGGTCTATGCGACGCGGAGCCAGACCGCGACGCAGGAACAAACGCGCCACTGGCCGGGGTTCGCGGCGCTCTGGCGTCAGGATCAGCTTTTCGTCGTCACGCCCGATCCGGACTCTCCCCTCGCCAACACGACCATTGTCGCCTGCGACGGACTGGAAACGCAGGCGTTCCTGAGCGATCGCCTGAGGGTCAGGAACTTCCGGGGGAATGAAGCAGGACAGTGGTGGGTCGTCCCGTCGCGGCTGTTCTGGGCCATCGGTGAGCCGGCGGCGGATCAACCTCGCCGGTGCACTTTCCGGACGGCGGAGGGGCAAGATATCGAGCGCGACCTGGAATGGCGGCCGGCATCGCCCGAAGACCGATCATTCTACTCCGGCCGGGTCTTCGCCCCGGCCGAACCCATAGGGCTGCATGAGCCTCGGCCGGGTGTCTTCGTCATTGGCCTGGGAGACTTCCAGCCGGACGAGGCCGGTCGCGCGGCGTATGCCCGGCTGTACGAAGAACTGAACACCCGACGGGATGAACTCCGGGCGGCACGCGCCGTGGTGCTGGACCTGCGCGGCAATCAGGGCGGTTCGTCGCAATGGTCCTACCAGGTCGCCTCGATCCTCTGGGGCTTCCCGGCCCTGGCATCGCGCATTCCCCCGATCGTCGGCATCGACTGGCGCACGAGCGAAGGCAACATCGCCTATATTCGCGACCAGGTGAGTGTCTGGCGCGAGCGTGGCCAGAATGAGCTGGCGGCTGACTGGACCAACGTTGCCACCCAGATGGAGGCTGCGGCAGCCCGCGGGGAGCCCCTGTGGCGCGACGCCGCTGTCGGCGGGAATACGCCGGCCACTCCGGTCGCCACCGACTTCGAGCGCCCGGTCTACGTCATCAACTGGGGCCAGTGCGCCAGCGCCTGTCTCGACGCCAACGACTACTTCGGTCTGTTCGACAATACGCTGCGCATTGGATCCCCGACCTCGGCTGACAGCACCTACATGGAGGTCCGCGCAGCACCGCTGACCAGCGGTCAGGGGATCGTGGTGATCCCCAACAAGACGTGGGTCGGGCGTCAACGGGGTTGGGGCGAAGTCTACACCCCTGATATCCCGATGAACGGTCTGGATTGGTCCACGAGCGCGTTCCTCGACCGGATCGAACAGGACCTCGCTGATCGCGCGCGGTAAACCGCCGCGCGTCGGGTCCTTCGCTCCGATACCCGCTCGCGCTTGATGCGGGCGGGCGGAGGCGATCCGCTCAGTCGCCCGCCAGCCGCTTCAACGCGCGCTCGGCCGCCTCATGGTGCCGCTTCTTCACATTGGCGCCGAGCGTGGCCAGCAGGGCGGTGATGACCGCTGCATCGTCCGTGAAACCGATGCCGAGCAACACGTCGGGAATGGCGTCGGTCGGCAGGACGAAATAGGCTAGCGCGCCCATCATGATGCCCTTGGCCGCCAGCGGCGTCTCGGGGTCGCGGGCGGCGTAGTAGACGCTGACCAGACGGTCGGCGAAGGGAATGCGGGCGGCGACGCGGGCGATCTTGGGCCAGAAGGCGGCGCGGACGCGCGTCTCATTGACCCTCTGGACAGCGGGCAGGAGCGCCTTTTTCGGGTCAATGGCGTCTTCGGGCGTGGTCGGGTTTGCGTTTGCGGTCATGGCGGCTAAATCCCCCCAACTTCGACGGGTTCAGACAACATAGGGACGGACGCCATGAAACTCGACAGCGGCATTTCAGCGGTGGTCACGGGCGGGGCCTCCGGGCTGGGTGAAGGCACGGCGCGGGCGCTGGCGGCGCAAGGGCTGAAGGTCGCCCTGTTCGACATGAACGCCGAGAAGGGCGAAGCCGTGGCGAAAGAGATCGGCGGGGTCTTCTGCGCCGTCGACGTGACCGACGACGCCTCTGTGGCGGCCGGGTTCGACAAGGCGCGCGCGGCGCATGGCCAGGAGAGGCTGCTGGTCAACTGCGCCGGCATCGCCACGGGCCAGAAGACGGTCAGCCGCAAGAAGGACACCGGCGAGATCAAGGCCCACGACATGGCCCAGTTCGAGCGCACGGTGCGGGTGAACCTGTTCGGCACCTTCCGCGTGCTGAGCCAGTCGGCGGCGGGGATGATCACGCTGGACCGCATGGACGACGGGGAACGCGGCCTGATCGTCAATACGGCTTCCGTGGCGGCGCAGGACGGGCAGGTGGGACAGGCGGCCTATTCGGCGTCCAAGGGCGGCGTCTATGCCATGACCCTGCCGATCGCGCGGGATCTGGCGCAGGAAGGCGTGCGGGTGAACACCATCCTGCCGGGCATCATGTGGACGCCGATGATGGCGGGCATGGACCAGAAGATTCAGGACGCCCTGGCGGCCCAGATCCCCTTCCCCAGCCGTCTGGGCAAGCCGGCGGACTATGCGTCCCTGGTGCTGGAGCTGGCGCGCAACGTCTACATCAACGGCGAGTGTATCCGCCTGGACGGCGCCATCCGGATGGCACCGCGATAAGGCTCTATTCGTCGCTGGCCGGGGCTTCGGCCTCGGCCGCAGTGACGGCGTCGGCGGCCTGATCCAGCGCATACTGGGCGACAAGGCCGTAGGTCTGCATGTGCTCGGGATCGTTGGAGGCCCAGGCCCCGTTCGTGGCCATGCCATGCCCGGCCCGGACGGCCGACTGGACCTCAGGGTCGTTCAGGGCGTCGGCGACGAGGGCCTCGACGTCGATGTCGGCGAGCGCCTGCTGGGCGATCGCGCCGGCGTGGCGGCTGATCTCGGCGGTGAAACGGCCCACCTCAGGTGCATATTCGGCCCAGAGGGTCTTGATGCGGGTCTCGCGTTCGTCATCGGACAGGGTCTCGTCGGCCGAGATTGCTTCCGCGCGCTCGCCAAAGGCTTCCATCCGGGCCTCGAAGGCCTCGGACGCCGCCTCGATGGCACGCTCGGCCTCGGTCTGAGGGTCAGAGGCCAACGCGCTGGTGAGCGGCAGAACCGCCAGCGCGGCGGCGAGGCTGAGGACGCGGATCATGGCGGGTGCTCCCTTGTCTGAAATCAAGGGTCCGCCCGAACGCGGGACCGCTCAAGTGAAATCGCCGTAAGGCGCTTGGACCCAGCGATCGGACGATCCTGTTGCGGCCTATTTCGGACCCGGCCGGCCCCGGGCCCCTTGAGGCAGCGCGGCCTCCTGGTAGCGGGCGGCGATGGCGTTGATGGCCCGGCGGGCGGCTTCCTCGTCGCCATCGGCGTCGCGAATGGCCTGGACGATCTCGGCATTCATGCGGGCGCGCGTTTCCGGATCGGTGACGGCGGGTGCCAGCTGAGGATTGTCCCGCCATTCGTCCGCGGGCGGGATCTGCTGGATGGCGGCCGTAGCGGCCAGCGGCGCAGCAGCGAGCGCGAGCACCAGGGCGGTGGCCGCGAGACGGGTCAACGAACGCATGGCGTCACTCCTGAACAGCGGCAGCAGAGTGTCTCGCTTCAACGCGATCTACAAATCAAGCGTCGGTGAGCGCTGGACCAGCCTATGGTCAGCTTGCCGGGGGAGTGTCCGCCGACTGTTCGGCCTGGGCGCGAAGGGTGGCCGGAAGGCCGCGAAGCTGGGCGACCGCGGACGCCATTGCGGCGCGGGCTTCCGGCTGTTGATCCGCAGGAAGGGCGTTGATCTGAGGCAAGACGAAGGCTTCCAGATCGGTGGCGAAGGCGTCCATCTCCGGCTGATACCGGGCCTGGATGGCGTCAAGGTCGGCGGCGCGCCGGGCGCGGTCAGGCCCAGCCGCCACGACGGCGGCCCCCATCTCCTCGCCCATCTGGCGGACCCGACCCTCGAACGCCTGGCCTCTCGCCTGGAAGGCGGCTTCTGCAGCCGCGTCGGGAGGGGACACGGGTGCCGTTGCGGCCGGCGGTGGCGGCGTCTGCTGCGCGAAGGCCGGACTGGTCGCGAACAAGGCGGCGGCGACGATGATCGGGCGCATCCAGGACACTCCGTTGGGCAAGGATCGCGATCCTGCCTCGCCGCCATGGATCCGCCAAGGGCCGATCAGCCCCGCCGGTCGCGTTTCGCCAGGACCCGCAGACGCAGCGCGTTGAGCTTGATGAAGCCCGCTGCGTCGGTGTGGTCATAGGCCTGGACGCCTTCCTCGAAGGTGACGAGGTCCTGATCGTACAGGCTGTTGGGGCTTTCGCGGCCGATGACGGTAACGTTGCCCTTGTAGAGCTTGAGCCGGACCGTGCCCGAGACCTTCTGCTGG
>JADCBH010000410.1 GCA_020253595.1 Brevundimonas sp. | reverse complement strand
GAACCGGCGCGACAGAACCTGGGCGGGGTTGCCGGCGATGCCGACGCGAACCGCCTCTGAGCTATCGTCGAGGCTGTCACGGTAGCCGCCTTCGACGAAGACGCCGAACCCGCTCATTTCGCCTTCCGCACGCAGAGCGACTTCGCCCGTGATGCCCTTCACCTCACGGTCACGATAGTCGTAGGCCGCCGCGAAGCCCTGCTCCGTGTAGCCGTCGACTTCGGACGAAGCATAGGTGATCGCGACACGGGGCGAGATCGAGATCCCACCTGCATCCATCCAGAGACCGGCCTGCATCCGCGCACCGGTCGACATGCCGCGCGTGGTGCCCGTCTGGATCAGGCCCGGCAGCGAGCTGAAGCGGGTGATGTCGTTGAAGTCCTCGCTCGCGACGCCGACCGCGCCGTTCACGAAGGCATTGCCAGACCGCCAGCCGCCGTAGAGGTCCAGTGACAGGGACTGCAGCTGGAACGAGGTCGGTCCGGCGTCCACGTCGGCCACGCGCCAGGCACCCGAGATACCGAACCGCATGGTTTCGGTTCCGCTCTCCATGCCGACCTGAGCGCCATAGCTGGTGCTCTCGCCGGCACCCGCGAAACCGCGCGCGTCGAACTCGGAGGAGTCATACATGACCCCGCCGGTCAGGGCGGTGCCCGCTTCCCAGGCCGCAGAGCCCGAGAGCCGGGCAGTGGCGGCGTCGAGCGCATCCTCGCGATGGCGGAACGCGGTTTCACCCTGGGCGGTCGAGTTGGAGGCCAGATCCCCGTAGTAAAGATAGTCGCTGGCCAGTCTCGCCACGAGGCGGTGCCCTGCGGCGGTGGGGTGCACGCCGTCCCAGAACAGGAAGCTGTCCGGGTTGGCGCAAATCGCGCCCGTCGTGGTGTTCAGGCACTGGTTGGACGCATCCGCCAGGCCGAACCGGCCCGGGTTGGCGGCCAGCACATCAGACACCTTGGCCAGATCGAACAGGATGATGTTGGTTCCTGCACGCGTCGGAGCGAGAGCCAGCATCGAAGCCTGGAGCTGGCTGTTGAACTGCGAACCGGCATAGTCCGCCAGGGCCGCCAGCGGCGTGGGCCGGAACTGCGGCGTCGTTCCCAGACGCGGCAGGTTGGTGACCAGGATCGTGCCGGCACCCCGCGAGGCGATGTCACCGACAAGGAAGTTCATGTCGGCGACAGCGGCACGGATCGTCGGATCCATGAAACCCGTCGGGTTACCCTGCGATGTCGGAGGCAACACCGCGAACGCTGTCAGCGACTGGAAAATGTTGTTCGCGCCGCCCAGAACGCTGACCAGGTCCCCGGCCCGGAAGGTACCGCCAGCTGTGGTATAGGACGTCAGCTGCTGGCGCATGCCGGGCGGGAAGGCCACGACGTTGTCCGTCCGCGACCCGCCATAGGCGTAGTTGATGTTGCCGGTCACCGCGCCGTTGAAGCGCGAGGCGTTGAAACCCAGCAGCTCGGTGAACACCGGCCCATTGGAGAACCGGCCCTGGAAATAGAGGCCGGCCGGCGGTTGGGTCCCACCCGAGGCCAGGAACAGGTTGCCGTTGTCACTCAGCGAATCGCCAAACACCACAAGGCGGTTGTAGGTCTGGGCCGAAGCCGCACCAGCGATGGCGGCCGTGGCGGCGAGCGTCAGCGCGCCAAGGGCTGCGCCGCGAAGAAAGCGTTTCATGATGTCCTCCCGTCGGTCGGCTCAATGCGACCGTTCCGTAATAGTCTGCGCCGTCTGCGCGAGGACGCAAGATGCCGCGACGTAAGGTATCAATGCAGCAACCGGAACCGCAGCGTTCCGGCCACACTTTTCAGGACACGGAGCGCCTGCGGATCGTAATCCCGGTCGACATCGGTGATGACGTAGCCCGTACGTTCGTCGGTCTTGAGATGCTGGCCCAGGATGTTCAATCCTGCCGTCGAGAGCTCGCGATTCAGCTCGGCCATCACGCCCGGCTGGTTCTTGTGAATGTGCAGAATACGATGGCCACCCGAAACCTCGGCCAGCTGCACGTTGGGCAGGTTGACACAGAACGTGGTGTCGCCCCGGTTCAGATAACCCAGCAACCGCTCTGCCGCGAACTCGGCGATGGCTTCCTGCGCCTCCTCGGTCGAGCCACCGATGTGCGGAGTCAGGATGACGTTCCTTAATCCCCGAAGCGGGCTGTCGAACGGATCCGCATTGGTGCGCGGTTCTTCGGGGAAGACGTCGATCGCAGCGCCACCGACGCGACCTGAGCCAATGGCCTGGGCGAGCGCCCCGACGTCGACGACGTGCCCCCGCGACAGGTTCAGGAACAGGGTTCCCGGCTTCATGGCCTGAAACTGGGCCGCTCCGATCAGGTAGGCGTTCTCCTTGCGCCCATCGACGTGCAGCGACACCACATCCGCCTCGGCCAGCAGGGCATCCAGCGAGCGCATCCGCCGCGCATTGCCCAGAGCAAGCCGCTCAGACAGGTCATGGAAGATCACCCGCATGCCCAGGGCTTCGGCCAGCACCGACAGCTGCGAGCCGATGGCACCGTAGCCGACGATGCCCAGGGTCTTGCCGCGCAGTTCGCGCGATCCGTCGGCCGACTTGTTCCACTTGCCCTGGTGCATGGCGGCGGACTTGTCGGCCACGTCGCGCATCAGGGCCAAGGTCAGGCCGATCGCCAGTTCGACCACGCTGCGCGTGTTGGAATAGGGCGCGTTGAAGACCGCAACGCCCCTGCCCGCCGCAGCCTCCAGATCGATCTGGTTTGTGCCGATGCAGAATGCCGCAACGGCCAGCAGGCGATCCGCCTCAGCCAGCACTCGCTCGCTCACGTTGGTCTTGGACCGGATCCCCAGCACATGGACGCCCTTGATCGCCGCGATCAGATCGTCCTCGTCCAGGGCCCCCTTCTGGGTCTCCACCGAATAGCCTGCATCTTCCAGCCTCTCGACCGCTGCCGGGTGGATGTTTTCCAGGAGCAGCATGCGGATGCGGCTTCTGGGATAGCTCCAGCGTCCGGCCAGACCCTCGGCATGCAGCAGCTCATCGACCGACCGCGCTTCTGCGTCAGCGACCTCGACGACCCGTTCGCGCCGCGCGATCTCGGTGAAGGCGTAGAACCGGTCCGCCGCCCCTTGCAGTTTCACTTCGGCGTCGGTCCAGCCATCCCCGATCATGACCACGGGGCCGCTCAGCTTCTGCGCCTTGATGACTTCGGGCTTGCCGTTCTCGCGCGACAAGGGGTTGGCGTCGTCCACACCGGTCACGCGCCCGAAGTCGTCGTAGACCAGGTCGTTGCACAGCACCCGATCCGGGCGAACGCCCAGGCGCTCGGCGATGGGCGCGATCACTTCGCGGAACCCGCCGGACAGGATGATGATCCGGTCCGCGTTCTCGTTGAAGAATCTCAGATTGCGCCGCACCGACGGCGTGCCCTCATCCAGGATGCGGTCCGCCAGCGCCAGCACATGCTCCCGGGTCAGCGGCAGAAGCTTGAGCCGCGTCCGCAGGGCCTCGCCGAACGCGACGTCTCCGGCCATCGCTCGCTCGGTCAGGGACGCCACCTCTGCGCGGATCGCGTCCGCCTCCGGATGTCCGGCCAGCGCGATGTCGGCCAGCGCCTCAAGCGTCTCGATCCGAACAAGGGTCGAGTCGAAGTCGAAGATCAGCGTCGGGGCGGCCATGCCCCCTGTTACGCCGACCTTCGCAGTTGCAGCAACGCCTTTGTGGCGTCGATCAGAGGCGCGTGATCCGCCGAACCCGGCTATCCGGACGACGGCTTTCCAGAGCCGCAGCTCCGATCGCAGCCGCGATGGTGACGACGGCCAGCAAGGCCCCACCTTCCCTGGCGTGATCGCGCGCATACCGGCCGGCCTCGTCGGCGTAGCGTCGGGCCTCGCGGGCATACTTGCGCCGCTGCGTCTCGGACATGGCGCGCTGGCCGCGCTTCAGCAGCTTCCGCGCCCCGTAACGGGCATCCTCGGACAGGTCGCCTGCACGGTCGCCCAGATCCGCAGCACGCTCGCTCAGGCCGCGCGAGATGTCCTCGAAGCGGTGACGCAGGCCCTCGGCGTCGATCCAGTGGCGCGGATCGATGCGATCACGGATCGCCTCGTAGCGGCGAGGACCTGTGCGCTGGGTTAGCAGAAACGTTCCGACAGCAGCCAGAACGATGACCGCCAGAGAACCCGCCGTGATCCCGGGGTGTTTCCTGACCTCGGGCAGGGCGCTGAAGTTGCGAACCATGGGATAGATCATCTCCTCTTCGGTGCCGTCGCCTTGGGCAGCATCAATGCCGTCAGCGTCCCATGCGGGGTCGTCGCCCCGCTGTGCGACAGGAGCGAACCGGGCCAGCAAAGGTTCCGCCAGCTCCGGT
>JADCBH010000041.1 GCA_020253595.1 Brevundimonas sp. | reverse complement strand
GCCATCTCGGCTCCTTCTCGTTTCGGGGTCAGGCGATCCGTCGACGGATCAGGGCGGCGACCTTGCCGTAGCCCTGGGTCGAAGGATGCAGGCTGTCGATCATGTCCCCCGCCGCCGTCGCCTGCGCCAGCGACCCCAGCGCCAGCCCAAGATCCAGCGGCGCGACCAGCCCGTTCACCGTCGCCAGATCGCCCAGGTATTGCGCGAATGCCGGCCGGTTGCCGCTGCCTGTGTGGATCGGCACGCACAGCAGTACATCGGCCCCGACCGCCACGGCCCGGTCGATCACCGTCTGCACCGAGGCCTTCCAGGCACTCTCAGCGGTCGGCGTCCCGCCCCAGTCGTTGATCCCGACGTTGTAGACAACGAGATCGGGCTCCAGCACGTCCAGCGTGTCGGCCACCCCATAGGTCGCCAGCACGAAGTCCGCCGCCTTCCAGCCGGACACACCGGCGTTCATCACGCTGATGCCCGTCCCGGCGTCGTAGCAGTCCAGCCCCACGTGCCCGCTGCTGTTCAGCGCGACCAGCGACACCGCATGCGCCCCGCGCCCCAGCCCCGCCTGGGCACAGGTCACGGTGCGCTTGCCGACCGCCGTGCCGAACGCGCCCGTCACCACCACCGGCGTCCCCGCCCCGATCGTCACCCTCAGCGACGTCGTTCCGTACAGGAACAGATCCACCGCCTCGAACGGCATCTGCGGGGTAAAGGTCATCGGGTTCGCCGTGACCGTCAGGTTGCGATAGAAGCCCCCGCCCAGCCCCTTGGTCACATCGGCGGCCCACCCCGCGCCCCGGACCATGCGACTGTCATAGGTCGCCCCGATCCCGGCGTCGGAGAAGAACCCCGTCTCACGCGCCCCGCGCCAGCCCATCTGCTCGGCCAGCTGCCGGGGCCAGGCGCCCTGACGTCCCGGCGCGCCCCAGCCCGCCGTGGTGGAATCCCCCAGACAGACGATCCTGGCCCGCCCCCGACCGCTCTGCGCCCGCCGCACGGCGGCCGACCAACGGGGCAATCCCCGCGCGCTGAACCGCGCCGCGCTGGCCCCCGCCGGCGAGACCTCGGCCATGCTCAGCCCCGGCATCAGTCGAACAGCGCCACGATGGAGGTGGCCGTCGTCCCCGTCGCCAGCACCCGGCTGACCTGCACCGGCAGATACCCGATGGGATGGGCGCTCAGCGTCACCGCCGCCCCACCCCCCGCCGGCTGCACCCGCACATCGCCAGGCCCCCCGACATAAAGGCTCTTGGCCACCGCGCTCAGATCGACGGTGTCGCTCGGCGTCACCGCCTCGGCGCGCCGCGCAGGCGCGGACGCCGACGCCGCGTGCGCGGAATAGGGATCGTTGATGGGCATGATGTTCTCCTGCGTTCAATCAAAGGTAGTGTACGCCGAGGCAGTAGGGAGTAGGGAATAGGGAGTGGGCAGTGAGGGTTCGGGCATGGGTGAGAGCGTTCGGAGCTATCGCGATCTGGAAGTCTGGAAGCGCGCCATGGATCTCGCGGTCGCGACCTACGAACTGACCCGGGAGTTTCCTCGCGAGGAGCAGTTTGGTCTGACCTCTCAGGCTCGACGGGCAGCGACCTCAATCGCGGCAAACATCGCCGAGGTTTATGGCCGAGCGACACGACCCGCGTACGTCAGCTTCCTCAGAATTGCCCAAGGCTCATTGAAGGAACTGGAGACCCATCTTCTGATCGCCCAGCGTGTCGGCCATTGCACTTCGGCCTCAACGGATGCGCTGCTGTCCCGCACCGACGAACTGGGCCGCATGCTTCGCGCCCTGATCGTAAGGCTGACCTCTCCAAAGCAGGCCTGACCCACTCCCTACTCCCTACTCCCTACTCCCTCACCCCACCCAGGCCCTCGGCATCCCGCGCGCCTTCAGCAGCAGCTCCGTCAGCGCCCACACCAGGGCATCCGCCCGGTCCGGACTCCGTCCGCGTTCCTCCGACCCCAGCCCCATCAGCTCCTCGGCCAGCTCGGGGAAGTCGCCGCAGTGGACCACCCGCCCCCGTTCATACAGCGTCGCCACCGGCTCGGCGCGGGCCCGCTTGCTGCGGCTGGCGTGAACCAGCCGGATGGGTGGGACGCACCCCGCCTGCTCCAGCACGGCGCGCACCATCTCCCCGCCCTGGTTGGCTTCGGCCACGATGGCATCGGCTCCGAATTCCTCCGCCACCGCCGCCACCCGCCGGCCCCAGCCAAGCGGCGTCAGCCCCCGCGCCGAACGGTCCGCCAGCACGAAGCCGCGCCCGTCCGCTCGTCCGGCCACGATGATCCCGCAGGCGTCGCCGTGTGCGCTCGCCGGCGGATCGACCGCCACGATCACCGTCTCCAGCCGCCCGGGCCGCTCGCCCCGCGCGCGGCTCAGATCCCCGGCCCGGAACAGGGCGCCCTCGGCCTCGACGACCAGCCCCTCCAGCTCCTGCGCCTCCAGCCGCGTCCCGCCATACAGGCGGCGCAGATCCGTCAGGAACCCCGGCGACAGGTTCTTCTCGTTCAGCGCCGTCCCGCCCCGGCTCGTCTCCAGCTGCGGCCTGCCTTCGGCGATCAACGCCCTCAGCGCCGGGATCGGCCTGGGCGTCGTCGTCACCACCAGTCGCGGCGCCTGACCCAGCCTCAGCCCCAGTCTCAGGTTCTCCAGCACCCGCCCCGGCTCGCGCCAGGCGCAGAACTCATCGGCCCAGGCCGCATGGAACTGCGGCCCCCTCAGACTGTCCGCATCCTCGGCCGAAAAGGCATAGGCCACGCTTTGGGTGCGCTCCCAGACCAGTCGCTTGCGCCCGCCTTCCCAGCGGGGCCGGTCGGCGTCGGCGGCGATCGTCTTGATGCCCGACGGTCCCTCGACCATCACCTCGCGCACGTCGTGCAGGGTCGACCCGACCAGGGCCAGTCTCAGCCCCCGGGTGTTCCTCGCCAGTTCATGCAGCCAGAACGCGCCAGCGAACGTCTTGCCCGCCCCCCTCCCGCCCAGCATCAGCCAGGTGCGCCAGTCCGTCTTCGGAGGGATCTGATGGGGTTCCAGTTCCGGACTGCGGCTCTTCATGATCCGCAGCTGGTCCCCGTTCATCTCCTCCAGCAGCTCGACAACGGTCGATCTGGCCACGGACCCGATCCCATCGACGGAGAAGTTCGGATCGTAGATCGGCGAGCTCCTCGGGACTGTCTCCATGCTTGCCGCCCTCCCCGTACGACAGTCTGCGGGCGGCCTCGGCCTTGTCGATCCGGATGCGCAGGACGTTCAGCGCCTCGATGGCCTTGACGGCCCGCGCCAGTCCCGTGATGCGGCGGACTTTGCGCTCGTGGCCCATGGCATCGCCCGGGGCGATCTTCTCCGACTTCAGCTGCGCCAGCGCCTCTTCGGCCTGCCCGCGCAGGTCCATCATCATCGCCCGCGCCCAGCCGTCCGCGCCCTCCGGCGTGTCGTCCGTGTGTTCCGACATGACCTGATTTCCCGACATGCCCACATCTTAGGGGATCAGCGTATGCGGGCGCGTTCAGCGCGTGAAAAATCCAACGCCCCCTGATTTCTCAGGGGAATTCGGCGCGAGTTTGGATAACTGGGAAAAATAGCGAAGGCCAGCGACGCTCAGGCCGCCGCCGCCCGCCCCGCTCCCGTCCGGGCCAGGGCCTGGGCCATCGCCTCGACCAGTCCGGCCACCTGGATCGGCTTGCCGACATGGGCGTCCATGCCCGCCGCCTTGCAGGCCACGACCTGCTCGGGCTGCACATTGGCCGTCAGGGCGATGACCGGAACCCGGCCCACCTCTCCGGGCAGGGCGCGGATCGCGCGGGTGGCGTCCATCCCGTCCATGACCGGCATGTGCACGTCCATCAGGATCAGGTCGTAGCCCCCCCGGCCACGGCCTGCACCGCCTCGGCCCCGTTCTCCACCGTGTCCAGCTCGACGCCAAAGGCCTGCAGAATGATCCGCACCAGCTCCCGGTTAGGCGCGGCGTCGTCGGCCATCAGCACCTTCATCCCGGGCGGCAGGCCCGCCACGTCGTGGGTTTCCGCCGCCTCGGCGGTCTCGGCGACCGACAGCGGCAGTTCGAACCAGAAGGTCGAGCCCTCGCCCGGCCGGCTGGTCGCCCCGATCTCGCCGCCCATCATCTCGATCAGGCGCCGGCTGATCGCCAGCCCCAGCCCGGTGCCGCCATAGACCCGCGTGGTCGAGGCGTCGGCCTGGGTGAACCGGTCGAACAGGGCGTCGATCTTCTCGGGCGAGACGCCGATGCCGCTGTCGGTCACCGCGACCCTCAGCCGCCCGTCGCGCCAGCGGCTTTCCAGCCGGATTTCGCCCGAAACCGTGAACTTGGCCGCGTTCGACAGGAAGTTCAGCAGAACCTGCCGGATCCGCCCTTCGTCGCCCATCAGGGCCGACGGCAGGCCCGCGTCCAGATCCAGCGTCAGCGCCAGTCCCCTGGTCTGGCATTGCGGCTCGATGATCGCGGCCGACGACCGGGCCATCTCGGCCGGGTCGAACGGACGGGGATCCAGACCGGCGGCCTCGGCCTCCAGCTTGGAATAGTCCAGAATGTCGTTGATGACGCCCAGCAGGGCATCGCTGGCCGTCGCGATCCGGTCGACATAGCGCCGTTCCGCCTCGGGCAGGGCCGGGCTGTCGCGCAGCAGGCCCGAGAAGCCGATGACGCTGGTCAGCGGCGTCCTCAGCTCGTGGGACATGTTGGCCAGGAACTCGGTCTTGGCCTGGGCCGCGTGCTCGGCTGCGTCCCTGGCCGCGATCAGCTGATCTTCCAGCGCCTTCGTTTCGGTGATGTCGCGGACCACGTCCTGGAACGCCACGGGGCGTCCGCGCTCGTCGCGGATGACCTTCGGATGGGCCTCCAGCCAGATCGTCTCCCCGTCCTTCCGGATGGCCCGATAGGGGATCCGTGCCGTGGGCGCGTCGATGCTGGCGGTAGAGCAGTCGACAAACGCCTTGCGGACCCGCTCGACGTCATCGGGGTGCATGAAGGCAGTGAACGGCTGCCCCACCATCTCGTCGGTCCGAAAGCCCATCAGGCCTTCAACGGCCGGCGACAGGTAGCGGAACATGCCATCCAGCCCGTAGGTCGCGATGACGTCGGTCGAGTTGTCGGCCAGCAGGCGGTATCGCGCCTCGCTCGCCCGAATGACCTCCTCGGTCCGGACCCTCTCGGTCACGTCCTGGAACACGCCGTACAGCGCCACCGTCTGGCCGTCCCTCTGCTCGGCGCGACACCGGGACATCACGACCCGTTCCTCACCGTCCGTACGGACGATCCTGAGCTGGAACTCGCCCTCCTCGCCGGTCTCCATGCAGGCGGCGATCGTGTCCCGAACCACCTGCTGGTCATCGAGGCGATAGAAGGCGACCGCGTCGCCATAGCTGGGATCGAACGTCTCGCGGGTCACCCCGTGGATGCGATAGACCTCGTCGGACCAATCGACCGCGCCGGTCGCCAGATCCAGCTTCCAGCGTCCGACTCCGGACATCTGCTCGGCCAGCCCGAGGGTGCCCAGCTTCTCATCGATGACCCGAGAGGCCTCGGTCTGGTCCAGAATATCCGCTGCAATGCCGGCCAGCAGCCGCAGCTGATCCAGTGCCCGGTCGTCGGGCCGCGCGCGCGCGATGCGGTCGGCGACGGCAAGGGCGCCCACCGTCCGTCCATCGCTCAAGGTGATGGAGGCGGCGAAACAGGATCGCAGTCCTTGCGGCCGTGTGACGAAGGGGTGGTTGCAGAACTGCGGGTCGGCCAGGGCGTCTTCGACGACCAGAACAGCCCCAGGCCCCATCTTGACCAGAACCGTGGACACGCTCGCCTCACGGGCGATGGACGTCTGCCAGTCGCCGACGTTGGACCGCATCACGGCCTTGTCGCCTTCCAGCGTGGAGATCAGCACGATCGGCGCGTCAAAAATCGACCGCGCGAGTTCGACCAACCGGTCGAACGCCGCCTCGTGGCCGTTGCGGGCATCTCCTGAGTTCGTTCCGCCTTTTGTCATGCGGCTCCTCCCCCTGCGACTCTACATCAGCAGGTGAGAAGGTTTGGTTAGCGGCCCGGCTCGACCCCGCGCTCCTCGACCCAGTCCGAGGCTTCGTAGTCCAGCGCATCCTCGGGATCGGCCAGACCCTCCTCCGAAATCGTCTGCCCTCGCACCGAGACGCCCGCCCGGTGCACGCTCTCCGGATCGCCCGACACCAGCGGATGCCAGCTCGCCAGCCCGCGGCCCTCATGCAGCCGGCGATAGGCGCAGGACTTCGGCATCCACTCCAGCGCCTCGATGTTCCACGGCGTCAGCTGGATGCAGTCCGGCACATGCTGTTTGCGGTTCTCATAGTCCGAGCACCGGCAGGCCTGACCGTCGAACAGCTTGCAGTGGACCTTGGTCGGGATGACCTCGCCGGTGTCCTCGTCCTCGAACCGGATCAGACAGCACAGCCCGCACCCGTCGCACAGGCTCTCCCACTCCTCGCGGGACATCTCCTCCAGACGCTTGGTCTTCCAGAAGGTCATCAATCCTCCCCCGCCACTTCGCGGGGGAGGGGGACCGCGCGAAGCGTGGTGGAGGGGG
>JADCBH010000409.1 GCA_020253595.1 Brevundimonas sp. | reverse complement strand
CTCGCAGGGGCGATAGGCGGTCTTCGACGCACAGGGCGCGAGGGCCAGCGGGCCATCAAGGGCGCGGATCACGTCGGCGAAGCTGATCGCCTCGGCGGAGGCCGCCAGCTGGTAACCCCCGGCCCGGCCCCGGCTGGAGACCAGCAGGTTATGGTTCTTCAGGTCCAGGAGGATGGCCTCGAGGAACTTGCGCGGCGCCGAGGCCAGGCGGGCGATCTCGGCGATGGAGGCGGGCCCCTCCGCCTCACGCTGGGCGAGATGGATGAGGGCGCGCAGGGCGTAGCGGGATCGCCGGGAGAGCATGGAGGGAGTATTGCGGGCGTCGGGCCCGGCGTCCACATGCCCCGCCCGGCAAGATCGTCGCCCACACCCCATGGCGGCCTAGGGGTGAAAGACCGCCCTGCGCCCAGGCCACGGGTGGGGAGGGCGTCGCGGTCAGAAGCGCCAGCCGACGCCGATTCCCGCAGAGACCTGGTTCTCATCGCCCTCGCGGGCCACTATCGGGCTGTCGGCAAAGTCGCCGAGCAGGCGGCTGTACTCGACCAGTCCGAACAGCGACCAGCGCTCGTTGAAGCCGTAGCTGAAGTTCGCCGAGAGAGAGAAATCCTTCGCACCAGCCTCGACCTTGGTGCGAGGCAAGCCAGATATCGCCGCCCCGCTCTGCGTGACCGAGAAATAGGTCTCTGCGTAGTCATCGCTCGCGAAACTCAATGCCGCTGAGGTTGAGACGCGCCAGCGGTCCCCTATGGACGTGCTGTAAGTCGCCGAGACGTCGCCCAGCACGCCGCCATGCACATCGGTTACATCCGCAACGACCTGCCCCGCGAAGCGGATCGTGTCGCCGGCCCGCATCGGACTGTCGATCTGGTAGGCGACAAAGGCGCCCAGTTCGACCGCTGGATCGATCTCACCCAGTAGGCGGACCTTTTTGGACTCAATGTTCCTGTCGCGGCCGAAGGTCACGTTGATCGCCGGCCCGAACTCAAGGCCTTCCTGGTCAAGCAGATTGACGCGACCAGCGACGCCATCAAAGGCGGCGTAGCGGTAGTCGTCCCAACGCAGCTCGCCGGCGATCAATGGCAATGGCGTCGTCCCGGCAGACCCTTCATACTCAGGGACGCTGATGACGCCGACCACAACGGCGCCCGTCCAATCTCGGCCATAGGATCCGCCGGATGACGACGGCCCGGCATCGTCGCCCGGGGCTTGCGCCCAAGCTGGGCCGACGGCGACCAACGCGAGACCGCAAACAGCGCAGGCCAACCAGGAGCTGCGTTGCGAGGAAGTCGGGGAAGAAGCCATGGCGCGAAAACCCTTTGCCGTGTTGATTTGGCGGAGCGGCGTGAGGCCTGCTCCTTGCGACAGGGGCATTGTCTCGATATCGGTATTTGAATTCGATTGTCGAAAATCGAGTTCTGCAAATTCATTCATGAATGGGTGGGCGCATGCCCTCACTGAACTGGTCCCTGCTTCAGTCCTTCGCCGCCGTGGTCGAGGCGGGCTCCCTAGCGGGCGCGGCGCGAAAGACGGGCGGCAGCCAGCCGACCATGAGCCGCCACATGGGGATGCTGGAAGCGGCGTTGGGCGTCCAACTCTTTGACCGCACCGGAGTCGGACTGATCCTGACACCGACCGGCGTCGCCCTCTATGAAGAGGCCAAACGCATGGGTGAGGCCTCAAAACGGATCGCCCTGTCCGCTGCGGGCCAGTCTGAGGCGATCGCCGGAACCATCCGGATTTCGGCAAGCGAAACGATGGCCGCCTGGGTCTTGCCGTCGATTCTCACATCTTTGAATCAGGTCGAGCCAGAGATCGCGATAGAGCTCGTATCGTCAGATCAGACCTCGAACCTCTTGATGAGAGAGGCGGACATTGCATTACGCATGTTCCGACCGTCACAGACCGAACTCATTGCGAGGAAGGTGGGGTCCGTCAAACTCGGGATGTATGCTTCACGAGATTACATTGCTCGTCATGGGGCGCCCACTTCCGTCGCGGACATCGTCAATCATGTTCTCATGAGCGAAGACCTCCAGAATGATACCTTGGAGGGATACAGGTCTGAAGGGATCAACATAACGCGCGACGGGTTCAGTTTCCGTTGTGACAGCCGTATCGTTCAATGGAAGATGGTCCTCGCCGGCTTTGGGATCGGCTTCATCCAGACAGATGTTGGAGACCGTGAACCTAATGCGGTCAGGATATTTCCGGAGAAGACAATCGCAGAGCTTCCCGTATGGCTTACAAGCCACGCACAGTTAAGGACGAGCCGTCGAGTCCGTCGCGTGTTTGATTTTATCGCTGATGAATTAATGCAGAGGTACCAGAGTTAGTTGTTTTCAGTGATAAAATCATTGTTCCTACGAGTATTTCGAAGAACTATTTCAAGAATTCTCAAAACCCAGCCGCAGCGCCCCCTGTGTCCTCAAGAGGTCGCGGCTCCTGAGGGTGCGCTCCCGGCGACGGACCGTCGCGGACAGTCGTCAGAGCGAGGGTCAAGCGCCCGCTGGCGGGAATGGGCTGGGGCATTGTGATGTGAAGCCGGGAAGTCCACTTCGGGGTGTTCGGCCGGAGAATCACCATTGACGGGACCTGTAACTCCAGAAGCCAAAGGCGCGGTTCATCCTCAGGGCGATCCTGCCGTCGCAGTGGTGATCGGCGCATCTGGCGGGATCGGCGCAGCCCTCGTCGACGCCCTCAAGATATCAGGCCGTTACGATCGGGTGGTGGGTCTCGGTCGAGGCTCCTCGCCCTCCCTGGACCTGCTCGACCAAGCTTCGGTCGCGAAGTCGCTGCGGTATGCTGCGGAGCTGGGCGAGTTGCGCCTGGTCCTTCACGCCGCCGGAGTCCTGCACGGGCCGGGCCTCACGCCGGAAAAGAGCCTGTCGCGGATCGATCCCGAGGCCATGGCCCTGGCCTTCGCCGTGAACGCCACCGGCCCAGCCCTGGTGATGAAGCACCTCGCGCCCCTCCTGCCCCGGCGCGGCCGCTGCGTCTTCGCCGCCCTGTCGGCCCGGGTGGGCAGCATTGGCGATAACCGCCTGGGGGGCTGGTACGCCTACCGCGCCTCGAAGGCGGCCCTGAACCAGCTGGTGCACACCGCCGCCATCGAGCTGGCCCGGCGGAATCCCGAGGCCCTGTGCGTGGCCCTGCACCCGGGCACGGTGGCGACCG
>JADCBH010000408.1 GCA_020253595.1 Brevundimonas sp. | reverse complement strand
GGCCTCGATCAACGAGTTCTCGGACGCCGCACTCGAACGCGTGGTTCGCCGGGCCGAAGATCTGGCCCGTCTGGCACCCGAGAATCCGGAGTTCGTTCCCGCGATCGGACCCCAGACCTATCGACCCAGCGACACCTTCAGCCAAGCCACGGCCGACATCACCCCTCAGCAACGGGCAGAAGTGGCGCGCGCCTCCATCGAGCCATGCCGCGCCCAGAACCTGATCGCGGCCGGCTTCCTGCAGGACAGCCAGAGCTTCATTGCTTTCGCCAACTCCAACGGCAACTTCGGGTACCAGAAGGCGACCGACGCCAACTATACCTGCACCGTCCGGACGGAGGACGGCACCGGCTCGGGGTGGGTCGCCAAGAACGTCCAGGACATCCGCAACTTCAATGCCGCTGACGACATCCAGATCGCCATGCGCAAGGCATCGGCCTCGGTCGACGCCCAGGCACTGGAGCCCGGCAAGTATACGGTGATCCTCGAGCCTGCCGCCGCCGCTGGTCTGATCAGCTTCATGGCCAACTTCTTCGCCGCCCGGGCAGCGGACGAAGGACGCAGCTTCCTGTCCAAGGCAGGCGGCGGCAACAAGATCGGCGAGCAGGTCTTTGACCCCCGCGTGAACCTTTACTCCGACCCTTATGATCCGAACGTCCCGTCCTTGCCTTGGGATGGGGACGGTCTGCCGCGCGAGCGCATCTCGTGGATCGAGGACGGCAAGATCGCCAACCTGATCTACTCGCGCTTCTGGGCCCAGCGTCAGGGGCGCACCCCAACGCCGGGGCCGGGCAACCTGATCATGACCGGCGGGACCAAATCCACGTCGGAGCTGGTTCGCGAGACCGAGCGCGGGATCCTGGTCAGCCGGACATGGTACATCCGCATGGTCGATCCTCAGACGGTCCTGCTGACCGGCCTCACCCGGGACGGAACCTTCTACATCGAGAACGGCGAGCTCCGGTATCCGGTCAAGAACTTCCGGTTCAACGAGTCGCCGGTGATCATGTTGAACAACATCGACGAACTGGGCCGCCCCGTTCGCTTCGGCGACGACGGCCCGACGATGATGATCCCGCCGATGCGTCTGCGGGACTTCACCTTCACGTCGCTGTCCGACGCTGTCTGATCGAGTTCCGCGTGTGTCCCGGATTAACCTGACACGCGCGGAACTCATTCGCCTCATGGCAGGCGGAGCGGCGGCGACGCTGCTTCCGTCTGTCGCGGCGGCACAGACGACCTACGATTTCTGGTTCACCCGGTTGCGCTACCAGTCGGGCAACTGGGACGTCGACGAGCGCATGCCTCTCAACGTCCTGACCTCACTGGTGGACTACACCAATCTGCGCGTCGACCCCGAGGAGAAGGTGGTCGATCTAGCCGATCCCGCCATGCTGACCGCGCCATTCTGCTACTTGGCCGGCCACAAGCTGGTGGAGTTCAACCAGGCAGAGACCCGCAACTTCGAAACCTATGTGAGGAATGGCGGCTTCGTCTTCGTGGACGACTGCAACCACGACATCGATGGGCTGTTCGCGCGGACGTTCGAACGCCAGATGGCTGCGATCTTCGGTGAAACGGCGCTCGACAAGATCCCGAACGACCACCCCCTCTACTCTGCCTTCTTCGACTTCCCCGATGGGCCGCCCAACACAATGATGGAGCTGAACGGCTGGGGCGATGACCTGGTCCACGACTACCTGAAGGCCATCGTCATCGATGGCCGGATCGGCGTCCTCTATTCCAACAAGGACTACGGCTGCGAGTGGGACTACGACTGGCGAAACAAGCGCTTCCTGGCCGAAGACAATACGAAATTCGCCGTCAACATCGTCATCTACGCCTTGACCGCCTGATCCTCCTTTTCCTCCTCCCGGACGCCGCATGACCACCCCCACCGAAGCCGACATAAAGGCCAGGCTGGCCCAGCTGACAGAGCTCAAGGCCGCCATCGGTCAAACCGTCGTCGGCCAGAACGAGGTGGTCGAACAACTACTGGTCGGCTTGCTCGCCGGCGGCCACTGCCTGATCGAGGGCGTGCCGGGGTTGGGAAAGACGCTGCTGGTGCGCACCCTCGGCCAGGCCCTGGCCCTGGAGTTCAGGCGCGTGCAGTTCACGCCGGATCTCATGCCTTCCGACATCCTCGGTACCGAGGTGATGGAAGAGGACCATGGCACGGGACGGCGCAGCTTCCGGTTCCAGCCCGGGCCAGTCTTCACCAACCTGCTGCTGGCCGACGAGCTGAATCGAACCCCACCCAAGACCCAGGCCGCCCTGCTTGAGGCCATGCAAGAGCACACCGTCTCCTACGCCGGCACCACCTATCGGCTGGAAGAGCCCTTTTTTGTCCTGGCGACGCAGAACCCTCTGGAGCAGGCCGGCACCTACCCCCTGCCCGAGGCTCAGCTGGACCGGTTCCTGCTGAACATCCGCGTTGGCTATCCGACAGCAGAGGAAGAGCGCGCCATCCTGGTCCAGACCACCGGCGCAGGCGCAGGCATCGTTCCTCAGGTGATGACGGGGACCGATGTTGTGACGCTGCAGTCCTGGGTGCGGCAGGTTCATGTGTCGGAAGGCCTGCTCGGCTGGATCACCGCGCTGGTGCGCGCCACCCGGCCCGCGCCAGATGCGCCCAAGGCGATCAATGACTACGTTCGCTGGGGTGCGGGCCCGCGCGCTGGTCAGGCCCTCATGCTCGCTGCCAAGGCCCGGGCGCTGGTACGCGGACGGTTGGCCGCGACGCGCGATGACGTTCGGGCCCTTGCTGCACCCGTGCTGCGCCACCGCATTCTGCTGTCCTTCGCCGCTGAGGCGGAGAGGAAGTCGCCCGATGATGTGGTCGCCGCTCTGCTTGCCGCCCTGCCCGCGCCGGGGAGCGACTGAGAGCGGCCGTGTCACCGCTCGACCTGCCCCCTGACCTGAGGACGCGGCTTCGTCGTCTGTCCATCACACCGCGCCGCGCGGCCGTGGTCGCCAGCGCGGGACAGCACGCCAGTCGCAACAGGGGCGGGGCGCAGGAGTTCGCCCAGTACCGCGCCTATGAACGGGGTGACGACCTTCGCCAGATCGACTGGAAACTCTATGCTAGGTCCGACCGCTTCTTCGTGCGGGACGCCGAGCGCGAGAGCCCGGTCACGGTCTGGATCGTTCTGGACGCCAGCGCGTCCATGGCCCAGGCCGACCTGAAGACGCCGGACTGGTCCCGGTTCGACGCCGCGCGGCGGCTGGCAGCGGCCCTGGTAGAAATCGCCGTCAATCAGGGCGACCGCTTCGGGTTGGTGGTGGAGACCGCGACCGGCCCGATGGTCATCGCCCCCGGCGGCGGTCATCGACAGCGAGACCGGGTGCTGTTGACCCTCGCGCCGATCAAACCCGACGGTGTCGCCCGTTGGGACCGCGATGTGGGCCTCTACGGCGAGCGTTTTGGTGCCAACGACGTCATCCTGATCCTGTCAGACGGCTTTGATCAAGCCTGTGTTGAAACGGCCGAGCGGCTCGCCATGTCCGGGCGCGACGTGGCCCTGTTCCGTATCCTGACCGCTGACGAGCGCGACTTCCCTTTCCATCAGGGCTACCGCTTCGTCGATCCGGAGACAGGGACGGCGCTGGTCGGGGACGGCCCCACATTGCGGGCAGATTTCCTGTCCCGG
>JADCBH010000407.1 GCA_020253595.1 Brevundimonas sp. | reverse complement strand
GGCGGCAAGGGCGTGGCCACCTTCTTCGGCCTGCTCATCGCCGCCGCCTGGCCGCTCGGCCTGATGGCGGGCGCGACCTGGCTGATCGTCGCCTCCGTCCTGCGCTACTCGTCGCTCGCCGCACTTGTCGCCTCGGTCGCGGCTCCGCTCTATGCCCTGCTGCCTCTGCCGGTGCTCGGCCTGCCCGCAGAGCAGCCAATCGTGGTCCTGGCGGCCTTCACCGCGGTCCTGATCTGGATCCGCCACCACGAGAACATCGGCCGCCTGCTCAAGGGGGCCGAGCCTCGCATCGGGGCCGCGAAGAAGGCATGAGCCTTTCTCCGGCCGAGCGGTTCGCCCGGCTCCGGCTGGCCCGCACTGACCGGGTCGGACCCGTCACCTTCCGCCAGCTGCTGCAACGCTTCGGCTCGGCCGGGCGCGCGCTCGAGGCCCTGCCCGACCTCGTCCGCAAGGGCGGACAGCACGGCTTCGCCCTGCCTTCGGTCGCCCTCATCGAGGACGAGATGGCGGCCGCCGACCGGACTGGAGCGCGCCTTGTCGTGCTCGGAGACCCGGAGCATCCGCCCCGCCTGGCCGCGCTGGACCCTCCGCCCCCCGCCCTTTGGGTGCGCGGCGATGTCGCCCTTCTGTCCCGAGACGCCGTCGGCGTCGTCGGAGCCCGCATCGCATCGGCCGGTGGCCAGCGGATCGCGCGCGGCCTGGCCCAGCAGCTCGGCGAGGCTGGCTTCGTCGTCGTCTCCGGCCTCGCGCGCGGCATCGACGCGGCCGCCCATGCCGGCTCCCTGCCCACCGGCACGATCGCCGTGCTGGGCGGCGGGGTCGATGACATCTATCCGCCCGACAACGCTGGCCTCTACGACCAGATCGTCGAACAGGGCGCGGTCGTCTCCGAAAGCCCGATGGGGGCCCGCGCCCAGGCCCGCGATTTCCCGCGCCGCAACCGCATCATCTCCGGCCTGTCACGTGGCGTGGTCGTGGTCGAGGCCGAGATCCGCTCCGGCTCGCTCATCACGGCGCGGCTAGCCAATGAGCAGGGCCGCGAGGTCTTCGCCGTCCCCGGTTCCCCGCTGGATCCGCGCTCGAAAGGACCGAATGAGCTGCTGCGTCAGGGCGCCCACATCTGCGAGGGCGTCGACGACATCCTTCGCGGTCTGGACACCCTGCGCACCCTGTCCGAGCCCGATGTCGAGGACCCGTTTGGTGGCGGCGATCCAGACGGGAATGAGGACCCCGCCTTCCTCGACCGTGTGGCCGCCCTGCTCTCGCCCACGCCGACACCCCGCGACGAGATCGCCCGTGCCCTGGATGTGCCGGTCGCCCAGGTCGCAGCGGCCCTGCTTGAACTCAGCCTCGTCGGCCGGGCGTCGCTTCTGCCGGGTGGCCTCGCCTCGCTCTAGCTCGAGCGTCGCTGTCCCGACGACCCCAGAGCGACGACCAGAACAGGCGCAGGCTCTCCGGCCCTTGCCACCGCCGCGTCCAGCAGCCTGCCGAGATCCTCGTCGCCATCCCACCGCGCCATCTGCGCCAGCTCGGCCGCCATCGAGCCAATGTACTCCCGCGCGGGATACTCACACGACGCGGGACGGCCCCGCCGCGAGGAGACGGAACGCGGTTTGATGGTGGTCTGGGCAGCCATGTCGAAGCCCCTCAGTCAGGAGAAGTCGCAAGTGTTCACAACTTAACCGGGTTTGGCAACCATGGCGCGAATTCTCGGCGTCGATTGACAGACGGCCTGCGCCTGACCACGTTCGCCGCCCCTCCTCCCAGACTGAGCCGTAATGAATCTCGTCATCGTCGAGAGCCCCGCCAAGGCCAAGACCATCAACAAATACCTCGGCTCCGGCTACGAGGTGCTCGCCTCCTATGGCCACATCCGCGACCTTCCTTCCAAGGATGGTTCGGTGAAGCCCGACGAGGACTTCGCCATGGACTGGGAGATCGATCCCAAGGCCGCCAAGCGGATGAGCGAGATCGCCGAGGCCGCCAAGCGCGCCGACCGCCTGATCCTGGCCACCGACCCCGACCGTGAGGGCGAGGCCATCAGCTGGCATGTGCTGGACGTGCTCAACAAGAAGCGGGCGCTCAAGGACACCGCCGTCGAGCGTGTCACCTTCAATGCCATCACCAAGTCCGCCGTGCTGGACGCCATGGCCAACCCCCGCCAGATCGACATGGAGCTGGTCGAGGCCTACCTGGCGCGGCGCGCGCTCGACTATCTGGTGGGCTTCACCCTGTCGCCTGTACTGTGGCGCAAGCTGCCCGGCGCCCGTTCGGCCGGCCGGGTCCAGTCCGTGGCGCTGCGCATCGTCGTCGATCGCGAACTCGAGATCGAGCGCTTCCGGCCCCAGGAATACTGGTCGATTGAGGCCGACCTCGCCGCCGACAGCCCGCCCTTCACCGCCCGCCTGGTCAAGCACGCCGGCAAGCGGGTCCAGCGCCTCGACATCAAGGACGAGGCGACCGCCATGGCCGCCCGCGCCGCCATTGAGGCCGGCGACTTCACCATCCGCTCCATCGAGAAGAAGCCGGTC
>JADCBH010000406.1 GCA_020253595.1 Brevundimonas sp. | reverse complement strand
TGTGCTCTTCCGATCTCACGTCCTCGGCATAGAGCGCGCCGTCGCGGTAGTCGAAGTGGTCCAAGGCCCCGCCTTTCGAACCCGCGCCCGATCCGGACGCGGTTGAGCTCTATTCCTCGCCGTCCGGCAGGCCCATCATGTGGAAGCCGGCGTCGACGTGGATGACTTCGCCGGTGGTCGACAGGCCCAGGTCCGAGCACAGCCACAGGGCGCAACCGGCGACGCCCTCCATCGAGGTGTCCTCCTTCATCGCCGACATGGCGCGGCCCTGGGCGATCATGCCCCGACCGCCCGAGATACCGGCCAGCGACAGGGTGCGCATGGCGCCCGCCGAGATGGCGTTGACGCGGATGCCCCTGGGACCCAGATCGCGCGCGATGTAGCGGGTCGCGGCCTCCAGCGCGGCCTTGGCGACGCCCATGGTGTTGTAGTTCGGGATGGCGCGCTCGGACCCCAGATAGGTCATGGTCACCAGCGAGCCGCCGTTCGGCATCAGCTTGGACGCCCGCTTGGCCACGTCGACGAAGCTGAAGGCCGAGATGTTCATAGCCAGGAGGAAGCTGTCGCGGCTGGTGTTGTCGACGAACGAGCCCTTCAGCTCGTCCTTGTTGGCGAAGGCGACCGAGTGGACGACGAAGTCGATGGTGCCGAAGGTCTTTTCCAGCTCGGCGAAGGCGGCGTCCATGGAGGCGTCGTCGGTGACGTCGGCCTGGATGAGAGCCTTGGCCCCGACGCTCTCGGCCAGCGGGCGCACGCGGCGCTCCAGCCCCTCGCCCAGATAGGTGAAGGCCAGTTCGGCGCCCTGGGCGGCCAGCTGTGAGGCGATGCCCCAGGCGATGGAGTTGGAGTTCGCCACCCCCATGATCAGGCCCTTCTTGCCCTTCATGAGTTCGCCCGTGGGCATGTTCCAGCCGCTCTCGCTCGCCATGTTCTGATCTCCGTTGGGCGGGCGTCCTGACGCGGATCAGCCCAGCTGTTCGTCCCTGGGCGCAGGGTTAGCAGGGGCCGCGCGACCCTGCAAAGACCGCCCGCCCAACCGCTCGATCAGAGCCATCAGCGGCGTCGCCGTGACCCCGTGAACGAGGATGGACGTCAGGACGACAAAGCCGGTGATGGCCCACAGCCGCTCCGAATCGCCGAACTCGCCGTGGTTCAGGGCATAGGCCACGTAATAGACCGACCCCAGCCCCCGGATCCCGAGATAGGCGAGCATCACCCTGTCCCGGTTCAGCAGGGGCGATCCGATCAGCGACAGGTATCCGAACACCGGCCGGACGATGAACAGGATGGCCAGGCCGATGGCGACGTCCGTCCAGGTCAGGGCGTCCAGCAGACCATTGGCCAGGGCCCCGCCGAACAGGACCAGCACCAGCATCATCAAGAGGCGTTCGATCTGCTCGGCGAAGTCGTGCATCTCCTCATGGAAGTCGTCCTCGCGCTCCGATGCTCGGATCGTGAGCGCGCAGACGAACACGGCGAGAAAGCCGTAGCCGTGCACGATCTCGGTCGCGGCAGAGGCGATGAAGGGCGCGCCGATGGCCACCAGACCGTCGGCATGGCGCGACAGCCCGCGCTTGTGGGCATGGAAGAACAGCCAGCCCATGGCCTTGCCGACCGCCCAGCCCATGACGCCGCCGGCCACAAGCTTCCAGCCGACGTCGATGGCCAGCCATTGCCCAAGCCCCTGACCCGCCCACGCAGCGGCCCCGCTCAGGGACACGAGGATGGCGAGGTTCACGAAGGGAAAGGCCAGGGCGTCGTTCAACCCGGCCTCAGCGGTCAGGTTGAAGCGGACCTCATTCTCCTCGCCGGACTTGGGCGGCCCGGTCTGGACGTCCGACGCCAGCACCGGATCGGTCGGGGCCATGGCCGCGCCGAGCAGCAGCGCCATGGCCAGACTGAAACCGAGGCCGGTCACCCCCAGCCAGGCCGTGGCGGCGATGGTCAGGGGCATGGCGATGACGAGCAGCCGCCAGGTCGGCCCCCATCCCTTCAGGCTGACCGGGCGATCCAGCTTCAGCCCCGCGCCCATCAGCGAGATGATCACGACCAGCTCGGTCAGCCGCTCGGTCACCGTATCCCAGGTCCGGGGGTCCGGATTGAACGACAGGATGTCGAAACTGAAGATGCCTGCGCCGAGGCCCACGCAGATCATGGCGAGTGACAACGGCAGCCGCCGGAGCCCCTTGGGGGCCCAGGAGACGAGCAACACCACCACGCCGAGGCCGAGCAGCAGCAGGATGTAGGGGTCGATTTCCAGGCGCGTGGTCTCCGCTCAGGCCGGGGCTTAACGCGCTCGCTGGCGATTCGGCCCCAGGGGCCTTTGCGGTGGGCTCAGGGCGCGGGGGCGGCGAAGACGCGTTCGACGATCAGGGTCTCCACCTCGGTCCAGGTCGGCTCGCCCGGCGCGATCATGTTGAAGTGACCTGCCCCCTCCAGCGTCAGAACCTCGACCCGATCGCCGGCCGCGGTTGCCGAGGCGCGATAGGCCGCTGCGGCGGGCGGAGGCAGGACGACTGACGCGACCAGATACTGGTCCGCGCCGAGTGGCAGGCGTTCGGCGGGATTGCCCTGGACGTAGCGTTCGGCCTGATCGGTTGGACTGCCGCCAAGCAGATTGGCGATGACCGGGGCCCCGCACACCTGTTG
This sequence comes from Brevundimonas sp., assembly GCA_020253595.1. Lineage (GTDB taxonomy): Bacteria > Pseudomonadota > Alphaproteobacteria > Caulobacterales > Caulobacteraceae > Brevundimonas. The sequence continues at coordinate 11,145 of JADCBH010000406.1, read as the reverse complement.
GTCGAACCCGATCATGGTGCGGAGATCGGCCGGTCCGTCGATGGCAACGGCGGCGTCGACGGCAAGTGGATCGGGCCCACGGACCTCACTCGTGGCCGTCAGCCCCGGGCGGGCGGCCACGAACAGTGCGGCGTGCGCTCCTGCGGAATGGCCGACGACGGCAACACGGTCCAGGTCGAGCGGATGACGGGCCGCGAGGCTGCGCAGATGGTCCGTCGCAGCGCCCCAGTCCTGGAAGGTGCCCGGCCATCCACCGCCCTCGTCCCCCATCTGGCGGTAGCCGATGTTCCAGGTGGCAATCCCGCGCGCCGCGAGCGCCGAGGCGATCGGGGCAGTCCCGCCGCGATCCTCGAACCCGCGCGTCCAGCAGCCTCCGTGAATGATGACCGCGACCGGGAAAGGTCCGGGACCTTGGGGCAGACGCAGCTCACCCACCTGAACCGGATCAGAGCCGTAGGCCTCGGTCAGGGTCGGGGCCGTGACCGGCAAGGTGCGCAGGTCCGGCGGACCGAGCATCGGGCGCTCCTGCATCCCGCCACCCGCCAGCGCCACCGCCAGAACGATACCGAGCATCCCCGCCTCCCGACCTGCCCAGCCTCACCGTGTGGCACCCAGGCGAGGCTGGCAAGGGTCGATCAGACCTTGGAGAAGATCACCGTGCCGTTGGTGCCGCCGAAGCCGAAGCTGTTCGACATGACGGTGGTCAGTTCGCCGTCGTGGCGCTGACGCAGGATTGGCATGCCGTCGAACTCGGGGTCGAGGTTTTCGATGTGGGCGCTCTCGGCTGCGAAGCCGTTCTGCAGCATCAGCAGGGAATAGATCGACTCCTGCGCGCCGGCCGCGCCGAGGCTGTGGCCCGTCAGCGACTTGGTGGAGGAAATCATCGGCATGTCGGCGCCGAAGACCTCGCGGACCGCGCCCATCTCCTTGAGGTCGCCGACCGGCGTCGAGGTGCCGTGGGGGTTCAGATAGTCGATCTTGCGCCCGCCGGCCTGATCGAGCGCGATCCGCATACAGCGCGCCGCGCCCTCGCCCGAAGGCGCCACCATGTCGTAGCCGTCGGAGTTGGCGCCGTAGCCGACCACCTCGGCGTAGATCTTGGCGCCGCGCGCCTTGGCCCGCTCGTACTCTTCCAGCACCACGATGCCGGCACCGCCCGCGATGACGAAGCCGTCGCGGTCCTTGTCATAGGCGCGCGACGCGACCGAGGGCGTCTCGTTGAAGTTCGACGACATGGCCCCCATCGCGTCGAACATGTTCGACATGGACCAGTCGATGTCCTCGCAACCGCCGGCGAAGACCACATCCTGCTTGCCCCACTGGATCTGCTCGGCCGCAGCCCCGATGCAGTGGACGCTGGTCGCGCAGGCCGAGCTGATCGAGTAATTGATGCCGCGCATCTCGAACCAGGTGGCCAGCACGGCAGACGGGCCACTGGCCATCGCCTTGGGCACGGCAAAGGGCCCAATGCGCTTGGGCGAGCCCTTTTCCATCGTCGTCTGGGCCGCCTGCAGGATGACCTGAGTCGAGGGACCGCCCTCACCGACGATCAGGCCGATGCGATCGTGCTTGATCTCCTCCGGCGACATGCCCGAGTCCTTCAAAGCCTCTTCAAAGGCGATGTGGCCCCAGGCGGTTCCGTTGGCGAGAAACCGCGCCGCGCGGCGATCGACCAGCGGAGCCCAGTCCTCTGCCGTCACGCCCAGCGACGGCGGTGCCCAGACCTGACTGCGGAAGCCGTGCGTGATGTGATCGGGCGCGGTCACGATACCGGATTTCGCCGCGCGCAGCGACGCAGTGACCTCCTCCTGGCCGGTGCCGATGGAGGAGACGATGCCCAGACCCGTAACGACAACACGCCGCATTGAGAGTTTCCTTCTCTAGTCGCTGGTCCGCGTTGGCCGCGGAACTCGTTCGAAAATCAGGCGCCGGTCGGCTTCTCGCCCGGCTGGAACAGGCCGACGCGCATGTCGGTCGCCGTGTAGATAGGTACGCCGTCGGCTTCCATCACCCCATCGGCGATGCCCATGACCAGGCGGCGGTTGATCACACGCTTCAGCGTGATCTTGTAGGTCACCTTCTTGATGTCCGGCGTCACCTGGCCTGTGAACTTGACCTCGCCGACGCCCAGCGCCCGGCCCTTGCCCGGTCCACCGATCCAGCCGAGGTAGAAGCCGACCAGCTGCCACATGGCGTCCAGGCCCAGGCATCCGGGCATCACGGGATCGCCGATGAAATGGCACTGGAAGAACCAGAGGTCTGGATGAACATCGAGCTCCGCCTCGATGTAGCCCTTGCCGTGCTCGCCGCCGTCGCCGTTGATCTGGGTGATGCGGTCAAACATCAGCATCGGCGGAGCAGGCAGTTGGGCGTTGCCCGGTCCGAACAACTCGCCCCGGCCCGACGCCAGCAGGGCGGCGTGGTCGAACGACGAGGGATATTGCGACTGGCTCAAATTGGCCTCCCGAAGTGTGGCGGGGGCGTGACATGGGACAGGGCGGGGGTCAACCGCCGTGTCGAGAGGGCCTCAGCGCGCCTCGCCCGCCGGTCGTGCGGCGTCGCACAGGGCGGCATCAGCCGCGCCGAACACCGAATCGGCCTTCACCCAGCCCCGTAGCTTGCCGGCGCGAACGCGGCACCAGCCGTCCTCGCAGTCGTCCAGGGAGATCAGGGACCGGCCGCTGAAGCGGGCCCTGATGTCGGCCTCGTCATCCGGCCGGGTCCGGATCGGAACCTCGACTTCGGTCGCATTGAAGGCACCGCGACGGCCGGAGGCGACGCTGCGATGGATCCAGGCGACGGCCCCTTCGGGATCGCAGATCTTTCGCCATTCCCGCGTCTCGGCGATGACCTGAACGGGCAGGCCGGCAGCACGGTATTCCCACAGGATGCGGTAATCGAGCCCCGGGCCCTGTCGCGCGCGCACCTCGGACGACTTCAGCGAGACCCAGCGCGGCACCTCCAGCCCCGTCGGCGTGAGGCGTCCATCCGGCATGGTGGCGGTGGCCCCCGCGGCCAGACCGGCACCCAGAAGCAGCACGATCACACCGAAGCGTCGCGTCAGGCTTTGGAGACGGGGATGAGACTTGCTAGACACCGGCGTCGGCCGCTCATGGTCAATCCAAGGCTCTCATGTCCAGCAATCGGCTTAAGGTCGTCTTAACCAGAAGGCTGCCCGACGCGGTCGAAACGCGCATGCGCGAGCTGTTCGACGCCGAGTTGAACCTGAAGGACGTCCCGTTCGACCGCGCGGCCCTGATCGCCGCTGTCCAGCGCGCGGACGTCCTGGTGCCCACCATTACGGACGAGATCGACGCCGACCTGATCGCCCAGGCCGGTGACCAGCTGAAGATGATCGCCAACTTCGGCGCGGGCGTGGATCACATCGATGTGGACGCTGCCGTGGGGCGGGGCCTGATCGTGACCAATACGCCTGGCGTCCTGACCGAGGACACAGCGGATCTGGCCATGAGCCTGATTCTGGCCGTCAGCCGTCGGATCGTCGAAGGCGCACAGGTGATCGCGGAAGGCCGTTTCGAAGGCTGGACCCCGACGTGGATGTGCGGGCGCAAACTGTGGGGCAAGCGGCTGGGCATCGTCGGCATGGGCCGCATCGGCCAGGCCCTGGCGCGGCGGGCAAGGGCCTTCGGGATGCAGGTCCACTATCATAACCGAAAGGCCGTCAGCCCGCGGATCGAGGAAGAACTGGGCGCGACCTATTGGGACGATCTGGACCAGATGCTGTCGCGCATGGACCTGATCTCGCTGAACTGCCCGGCGACGAAGGACACCCGTCACCTGCTGGATGCCCGGCGCCTGGGTCTGTTCCAGCCGCACGCCATTCTGATCAACACGGCTCGCGGCGATCTGATCGACGAGGCGGCCCTGTCGGATGCCGTGGCGCGGCGCGGGCTGGCGGGGGTCGGGCTGGACGTGTTCGAGAACGAGCCGGCCATCCATCCGGGCCTGATCGGCCACGCCAATGTGGTGCTGCTGCCCCACCTGGGGTCTGCGACGCTGGAGGCGCGTCAGGACATGGGCGACCGGGTCATCACCAACATCATGACCTTCCAGAACGGTCACAGGCCGCCGGACCGGGTCATTCCGGCGATGTTCTGAGGGCGCGCTCCCGCTCGCGAGCCACCGCCTCGCGAGCGGGAGCGCAAAGGAAAAAGGGCGGCCCGTGAGGACCGCCCTTCGTCGTTTCAGTCTGTGAGATCGATCAGGCGCGACGCTTGACCAGTCCCAGCAGGAACAGCAGCAAACACGCGCCGCCGAAGGCGACGATCAGCGTCACCAGGTTGAAACCGCCGACCGGCGTGCCGAGCAGGTTCTGCGCGATGAAGCCGCCGATCAGCGCGCCCAGCACGCCGACGATCAGATTGGTGATCAGGCCGTGACTGCGGCCCATGACCTTTTCCGCCAGCCAGCCGGCGACAATGCCGATCACAAGCCAGCCAATGATACCAAGTCCCATGTGGTGTCTCCTTCCAAAGCCAAGGTGACGCCACAATGCGTCTGGGCCATCGAAGGTTGCGTGGTGCGTTCGTGATTATTCGACGGTGACCGACTTGGCGAGGTTTCGCGGCTGGTCGACGTCGGTGCCTTTATGGACCGCCGTGTAGTAGGCCAGAAGCTGCACCGGCACGGCATAGACCAGCGGTGCGATCAGCGGATGACAGTCCGGCGCGTGGATGCGCTGTATGCCTGCGCCATGGGGATCGGGCGCTGTGCGCGGGGCGATCATGATGACCGGCCCGCCGCGAGCGGCGACCTCTTGAAGGTTTGAGGCCGTCTTCTCGAACACGTCGTCGAGGGGCGCCAGGGCGATCGTCGGTGTCTCCTCGTCGATCAGGGCGATGGGGCCGTGTTTGAGCTCGCCGGCGGCATAGCCCTCGGCGTGGATGTAGCTGATCTCCTTCAGCTTCAACGCGCCCTCCATGGCCAACGGGAACATCGCGCCCCGGCCGAGGAACAGGACATCGCTGGCCTTGGACAGTTCGGCGGTGACGGCGCGGATATCGGCGTCCATCTGCAGCGCTTCGGAGATCAGGCGCGGGGCTTCGAACAGGGCCTTGACCAGTTCGCCCTCGGTCTGACCGTCGATCCTGCCGCGCGCGACACCCGCCGCGACCGCGAGCGCAAGCAGCGCCGAGACCTGGGCGGTGAAGGCCTTGGTCGAGGCGACGCCGATCTCGGGACCCGCGTGCGTGGGCCACAGCACATCGGCCTCGCGCGCCATGGACGAGGAATGGACGTTGACGATCGCCGCGGTCTTCAGGCCCTGGGCCTTGCACCAGGTCAGGCTGGCGAGCGTGTCGGCCGTCTCGCCGGACTGGCTGACAGCGACGGCGAGCGTGCCCTTTGTCACGGCCGGCGAACGGTAGCGAAACTCCGAGGCGATCTCGACGTCGCAGGGCAGGCCGGCGATCTTCTCGAAGGCATAGCGCCCGATCTGACCGGCGTAGAAGGCGGTGCCGCAGGCCACGATCTGGATCCGGTCGATGGCGGCGAAGTCGATGGCCCCGGCTTCCAGGGTCTGCACCTTGGCCTTGCCGGTCACCAGGTCGAGATAGTGGGACAGGGTGTGCTGGACGCTGTCGGGCTGTTCGTGGATCTCCTTCTCCATGAAGTGGCGATAGGAGCCCTTTTCGACCATGGCGGACGAGGCGCTGACCTGCACGATGGGTCGTTCGACGGCCGCGCCGGACGCATCGAACATGCGGGCGCCCGACCGGGTCACGGCGACGAAGTCGCCCTCTTCCAGATAGCTGATCTTCTGGGTGAACGGCCCGACGGCCAGAGCGTCTGAGCCCAGATACATTTCGCCCTCGCCCCAGCCGACGACCAGCGGCGATCCCTTGCGCGCACCCAGGATCAGCTCGTCCTCGCCCTCGATCAGGACGGCCAGGGCATAGGCACCGGTCAGCCGGTCCAGAACCGCCTTGAAGGCCTCGAGCGGTGCCTTGCCGGTCGCCAGTTCGTGGTCGAGCAGATGGGCAACGACCTCGGTGTCGGTCTGGCTCTCGAAGGTGCGGCCCTCGGCCTGAAGCTCGGCCTTCAGTTCGGCGAAGTTCTCGATGATGCCGTTGTGGACCAGAGTCACCCGGCCTGCCTTGTGCGGGTGGGCGTTCGGGGTCGTCGGGGCGCCGTGGGTGGCCCAACGCGTATGGCCGATGCCGATGGTCGACGAGAGGGGCTGGGCGGCCAGCACGGCCTCCAGCTCGCGGATCTTGCCCTTGGCGCGGCGACGCTCGACCTTGCCGTCGACCAGGGCGGCGACCCCGGCGGAGTCATAGCCCCGGTATTCCAGCCGCTTCAGGCTGTCGATCAGACGGGGGACCGCAGGGCCCGTGCCCGTCACGCCAATGATGCCGCACATCGATAGAGGTCTCCGGGGGGTCGTCCCGGCCGGGTGACGGCCGCGATGGTCTGCTCTAGGGAAGACGTAAGGAACCGGCACCTAATAAGCCGTTTCGGAAGGTTTCCGACAGCGGGGAGGTCAAGGCTTGGGCGAGCGCAAATACTTCGGCACCGACGGCATTCGGGGCCGTGCCAACATCACGCCGATGACGGCCGAGGTCGCGCTGCGCGTCGGACTGGCGGCGGGAAAGCTGTTCATGTCGGGCGACGACCGGCGTCATCTGGTGGTGATCGGCAAGGACACACGCCTGTCGGGCTACATGATCGAGCCGGCGCTGGTGGCGGGCTTCGCCTCCGTCGGGATGGACGTGCGCACCTTCGGCCCGATCCCGACGCCGGGCGTGGCCATGATGACCCGGTCGATGCGCGCCGATCTGGGCGTCATGATCTCGGCCTCGCACAACGACTATGCCGACAACGGCATCAAGCTGTTCGGCCCGGACGGCTACAAGCTGTCCGACGAGATCGAGTTGAAGATCGAGGCCATGATGGACGCCGGCCTCGACGAAGGCCTGGCCCCGTCCAGCCAGCTGGGTCGCGTCAAACGCATCGACGAGGCGCCCTGGCGCTATTCCGAAATCGCCAAGGCGGCCTTCCCCAAGCACCTCAGCCTCGCCGGCCTGAGGGTCGCCGTGGACTGCGCCAACGGTGCGGCCTACCGCGTCGCGCCGACGACCCTGTTTGAACTGGGCGCGGAGGTCTGCGCCGTCGGGGTTTCGCCGACCGGGACCAACATCAACGCCGACTGTGGCTCGACCCATCCCGAAACCGTGGCGGCAGCGGTGAAGCAGTATCGCGCCGACATCGGCATCGCCCTCGACGGCGACGCGGACCGGTTGATCATCTGCGACGAGAAGGGTCAGGTCGTGGACGGCGACCAGATCATGGCGCTGATCGCGCGCGACTGGGCCCGGCGCGGTGTACTGAAGGGCGGCGGGGTCGTGGCCACGGTGATGTCCAATCTGGGCCTGGAGCGCGTCCTCAAGGGCGATGGTTTGACGCTGGAGCGCACAAAGGTCGGGGACCGCTACGTCATGGAGCGGATGCGGGAGGGCGGTTTCAACCTCGGGGGCGAGCAGTCCGGGCATCTGATCCTGCACGACCACGCCACGACCGGGGACGGGCTGATGGCGGCGCTTCAGGTGCTGGCGGTGCTGGTCGAGAGCGGCAAGCCCATGAGCGAGCTGGCCCGCCAGTTCGATCCGGTGCCGCAGCTTCTGCAGAATGTGCGGTTCACCTCCGGCAAGCCGCTGGAAGACACCAAGGTCAAGGCCGCGATCAAGGAGGGCGAGGCGACGCTGAACGGCCAGGGCCGGCTTCTGGTCCGGCCATCCGGCACGGAGAAGCTGATCCGCGTCATGGCCGAAGGCGACGACGCGGCCCTGGTCAAGCGCGTGGTGGCCGACGTGGCGGCGGCGGTGAAGGCGGCAGGCTGACCAATGATCATCCCCGGTGAGCTAGAACCAGTATTGCTCGGCGGGCTGCTTGCTGGTGGGTTCGCCCTGTTGACCCTGGCCTTGTCGCTCTTTGGCGCTGAAGTCGCAGCAACGCGCCAGCACGCTCGTGATGCTCGCCGCTTCAGGGAAGAAAGGTCGTGGGATGCTCGGAGAGACGCCTACACCGAAATCCTGAAGCACTGCCGAAGTTGGGAGGTCAGGGTGCGCGAGCATCGCGGTGTGAGGTCTCATGACGCATGGAAGTGCATGTTTGAGGCCCTCGACACTCACCGCGTCGTGGTCAGCCACACATTCAGCGAAAGACTGCTTCGGCTTGCAGACGATGTAAGGCCTCTAGGGGGTCCAAAGGGCTCGGGTCTAAAGACGGCGGAAGCAGTCACTATCGCTACTGAGGCCTACGACAGTCTTCTCAGAGTCGCACGCGCTGAGCTCGCGCCGCACGGTGCCGTTGTCCGACCAAAGATAGCTTGGCCGACCGTCGAGTAACTGGCCTAGCTAGCTAGGCGAGCACACCCGCCACGTGCTCGATCCGCTGGCGGATGTCGGGCACGGCGATGCTCTCCCAGAAGGCGGCGCGCGAGGGCGGGCCGAGGACGAACAGGGACGGATCAGACCGGCCTTCACGATCCAGCACGCGGCCCATCGGATCGAGATCCAGCCCAAGCCGCAGCGGGTCCAGACGCGCCCGCCCGCTGGCGATCAGGGGCGCGGTCAGGGGGTCGGCGTCGGCGGCGTGGCCAGGACCCGTGCAGTCGATCAGCCATGGGGCGATCAGCGGTGCTGCCTCGCCGCGCCGGGCGCGCCAGTCCAGCCGCACGCCCTGATCATCGGCGGTGATCGCACGAACACGGCCGGTGACAACCGTCAGCCGGCCCTGATCCCGCAACCGGTCCATCGCCTCGCCGATGACGGTCGCCAGCCGATGGCGGTGCACATCCCAGAAGGGCCGCAGGTGTCGAACGAGGCGTCGCCGGGTCGCGATGTCGGCCTGGGCCCAGAGGTCGACGGTGATGGGGCGCAGGCCTTCCATCACCTCGCGCCATCCGTGATCGCGCGCCAGGGAGCGGGCAACCTTCAACCGCTCGGACGCGGGCGCGGTCAGCATCGCCGGGACGGGCTCCAGCGGCGGATCGGGACGCTCGCCGTGGGCCCGGGGCATCAGGCCGCGCCGCGACAGGGCCGTCGCCCTGCCCCGCCAGCCGCGCCCCTGCAGCATCAGCAGCATGTCGACCATGGTCAGGCCTGTGCCGACGATCAGGACGTCATCGTCCATGCCGATCCGATCCAGAGCGCCCGATGCCCAGGGGTCGCCGATGATCCGGTTCGACGTCCCTGCCTCCGCCGTCTTCGGAGCCGGGTTCCCGGTCGCCAGCACCACCGCGCGGGCCGGAATGCGTGACCCGTCGCACAGCCGCACGGCATCGTCCTCGACAGCCGCGACATCGCCGATGTGACGCCGGATCAGGCCGGGGCAGGCCGCCTCGACGGCCGCCAGCCGATCCCGGACGTAGTGCCCATAGACCCTGCGCGGCGCGAACCCGTCAGGATCGGCCAGCTCGGGATAGGTGTTTGCCAGCCAATCCACGAAATGGCCGGGCTGGTCCGCCAGAGCGCTCATCCGGCCTGAGCGGACGTTCAACAGATGGCCGTCGAACGGGGTCGAATAGGCGACGCCGAGGCCGAAATCCGGGGTCCGGTTGATGACGGTCGCGGCCGCGCCCCGTTCCGCCAGACGGGCAGCGAGCATGGTGCCGGAGAAGCCTCCGCCGACGATGACAACGTCGCGACCTTGTCCGGACATGCACGATTCCCTTCGGGCCGCTTCTGGCGCGGTGGGCGGTCGCGGTCAAACGCCGTGACCTCAGGCGGGCTGGACGCGACCGACGCTTGCGCTAAAGCGTCGGCCTTCTGTCCCCCGGAACCCGCACCATGAAGCGCTTGGCCCTCGCCGCATCGATCCTGGTCCTGTCAGCGGCTGCCGCGTTCAGCACCTCCACCCCCGCCGACGCCTGGGGGGCGACGGGTCATCGCCTGATCGGGGTCGCTGCGATGCGAGGGCTGTCGGATGAGCTGCCCAGCTTCCTGCGGACGCAGCAGGCGATCTCGGAGATCGGGGAGCTGTCACGCGAACCGGACCGCACCAAGGGCGCGGGCCAGCCGCACGATCGCGAACGCGACACCGCCCACTTCGTCGACTTGACCGACGACGGCCGGGTCATGACGGCGGCGGGGCCGACGCTGGCCGAGCTGCCGGAGCTGAAGAGCGAATACGACGCACTGCTGCTGGCGGCCGACATCAAGGTGAACGACGCGGGCTACCTGCCCTATGCCATCATGGACGGCTATCAGCAGCTGGCGCGGGACTTCGCCACCTGGCGCGTGCTGAACGCCGCCGAGGCCCGCGAGACCGATCCCGCCCGGCGTGCCTGGTATCGGGAAGACCGCATCCGCCGCGAGGCGCTGATCCTGCGCGACATCGGCTATCTGTCCCACTTCGTCGGCGACGGCTCGCAGCCGCACCACCTGTCGATCCACTACAATGGCTGGGACCGGAACACGCCCAATCCCGAGGGCTTCACGACGTCGCGCCAGACGCACGGGAACTTCGAGGGGGCGTTCACCCGCCGGACGGCGCGGCTGGATGCGATCGAGGCGGCGATGCCGGCCCCGGCGCTGGACGGCTTCGAAATGCGGGCCCGCGTGGCGGCGTATCTCACCACCGGCGTGGGGCAGGTCATCCCCTTCTATCGGCTGGAGAAGGCCGGCGGCTTTGTCGACGCCGATCCGCGGGGAGCGGAATTCGTCACGGTGCGATTGGCGGCGGGAGCCGCAGAGCTGCGCGATCTGATCACCCTGGCCTGGCGAGACGCGGGCACCCAGTCGATCGGCTGGCCCGCAGTGCGCGTCGCCGAGGTCGAGGCCGGCACCGCCGACGCCTGGGCCGCCATGGTGGGCGAGGACTGATCCGGCCTTGACCGAGCCCCTACCTCTCCAGCCCACACCCCCTGTCGTCATCCTCGACAAGCCTCAGCTGGCGGACAACATCGGCGCGGTGGCCCGCGTCATGGCCAACTTCGGGATGGACCGGCTCAGGCTGGTCAGCCCGCGCGACGGCTGGCCCCAGGACCGGGCCTGGGCCGCGGCCTCCGGGGCTGACTGGGTGCTGGACGACGTGCAGGTGTTCGGCAGCGTGGCCGAGGCGATCGCGGACCTGAACACCGTCTTCGCCACCACGGCCCGCCCGCGCGAAACCCGTCAGCCTGTG
>JADCBH010000405.1 GCA_020253595.1 Brevundimonas sp. | reverse complement strand
GTTGCCGATGTTGGCGTTGATCTTCACCAGGAAGTTGCGGCCGATGATCATCGGCTCGACCTCGGGGTGGTTGATGTTGTGCGGGATGATGGCGCGGCCGCGCGCGATCTCCTGACGCACGAACTCGGGCGTGACGAAGTCGGGGATGGAGGCGCCGAAGTCCTCGCCGTCTCTGAGGTTCGAGGTTTGAGGGGCGAGGGGCGACGGGACGGTCGACCCATCATGCAGGGTGATGACGCCCGCTCCCCTCGAACCTCGAACCTCTTCCCTCGCCCCTTCCCGCCTCATGTTCTCCCGGATCGCCACATATTCCATCTCGGGCGTGATGATGCCGGCGCGCGCATATTCCAGCTGGGTCACCGGACGGCCGGGGACGCCCTTGAAGACGCGGTGGCGCGAGGTGTCGAAGCGGGGGGCCAGGTGCCTGCCCTCGGCGTGGCCGTTGTCCTCGGGCTTCACTTCACGAGGATGGGCGACGGGGGCGATGTCGCCGCGGTCCAGCTGCCAGCTGGATTTGACCTTGGGCAGGCCCTTGGTGATGTCGATGGTCACGGTGGGGTCGGTGTAGGGGCCGGAGCTGTCATACATCGTCACCGGCGGCTCGTTGGCGGATGCGTGGACGGCGACCTCGCGGAAGGGGACGCGGATGTCGGGATAGAGCTCTCCCGCCACATAGACCTTGCGGCCCCCGGCCCGCGGGCCGGTGGGGATGCGGCCGGTTTCCTTCTCCACCGCCTTGCGGGCCTCGGCGAGCGGCAAGGCGACGCTGGGCTCTTCGCGGGGCTCGGACGGGGTGACGTGGATGTTCATGGCGGCCTCTGTGCTTGTCAGAGGGTCGCGCCGACGTCGGGCGAGGGGTCCATAAGCGGGGACCGGAAGCGTGCTCATCCCTTCGCCGGCATGACCCGGATCAGGTTCGGCCGGTCAGAGGATCACCTCTATCTCAGCGGCTCAGGCGCCGCCCCCGGGAGAACGGATCAACCGTATCTCGACCGAGGCATCACGTCGAGCCGGGGCCGCGCTCGACAAAGCGTCGGATCACACCCGAGACCGTCAGGATCGCAAATGGCGCACCGATGAGCCCGACCAAGCCGTACAGGGTAAAGAGCATTGGCCAAAGGCCGGAGGGTGCCGAGGGCGACGGACCCGGCTGATCGTCGGCAGCAAGACGACATGCCCATCCCGCCTCGTCGCGGAGAGGTATGAGCATCGTCGTAACATAAAGAGCGGCAAAGACGTGACGGCTGCAAACTGGACGGGTGGGCCCATCTGGCGATGGTTCGGCTTGCCCGATTGCGCCTTCATGCATTGCGCCCATTACCAAGGCGCAACCGATCAACCAGTAGGCGGCCACTGTCGTTAATGTACGAAGAGGTTTGAGCCCGAAACCCAACGTTGCGAAATAGAGCCACGCAAAAGTCCACACGACCGGCCGTGCGACCCAAAGCCCAAACAGATAGCGCGTCCGCTTTAGGAACCATGTTACGTCCGTCGCCTGGCGCTGGAGAGGTCGCAAACGCAAGCTGCGGGTTCGCGCGCACTCCGCAGCACTTGCCTTTCGCCGGATGACAGCGTCCAAAGCGCGAAATGATATCTCGCGGGGGGGGCCGGTCAGGCTTTCAGACAGGACGCGGACCTCCTGCCACATGCGCTCGATCAGCATTGCGTCCGCTTCGGCGAACTGGCCTTGTGCGCGAAAGACCCGCGAAGCTTGTAGATACGGTTGACTGAAGTACTCCACCTTCGCGTTGCGTAGCTTTCGAGGCGAGAACTGTTGACGCAGCCAAGAGTGGCGTTCGCGAAAGCGAGGCGGCGGCCCCAAACCCGGCAAGGGGGGTAGCAAGCTAGTCAGAACGAGCGCGCCAACAATGCACAGTATGACAAAGCCGTAGGGGCGGAGAGCGTACTGCGAGCCTTCTATCCATCCAATCCCGCTCAGATAAGCGACCAGCGCGACGACAAGCACGCCGACGATGGCTGCACTGATGCCCAGAGCCCATCGCCAACGTCGTTTGCGGGCGGCTGAGATCTGGTCGCGGCGTTCGGGCCATGGCGTCGCTTTGGCAGGCCCGTCCGCTGCCACGGCGGCGAGGCGGGCGGCCGCAGCCGAGCGCGCATCGTACACCAGGGCTTCATAGGTGAAACCTCGAAGGGCGAGTTGAAGATTGAGGCGCCACCCCTCTCCGGCCCAATCGTCCAGATGTCGAACACTTGCGAAGACAAGACTGATGTGCGGAAGAGGCGGCGTATCCTCCACACGATATGGAACGGAATCAAGAACAGGCAACCTGCCAGATCGCATTGCGCCCGCACCGACCCAGCGAACCCTGAGACCGCTGGCTACAGAAAGGCTATCCAAGTAAAGTGCGTCTATCCGTAGCCGCGCGCGGGTTGGTTCGGACTCGTCTGGCGTGCGGGCTTTGAAGCTGATCCGTCGCATGAACATCGAGCCCCCGACCTTGGCGCGATCGAACTCGACCAGTGAAGCGATCTGGCAGTCCTCGATCATGAACGCCGCGCCGATCGTCATGCCCTTGGCCAAGGTGTCGATTACGCCGGTCCCTTCCCTCGCTTCGCAAAAGCGGAGACCTCGCAGGATCAGGCTTCGCCCGATCACGGCCTCTACGGTGACCATAGTGATCTTGGGATGGGCGTCTTGCGTCTGGACCAGGTCCTCGTCGTGGCGTGGTCGTCCCAAGGTGAAGCGAGGCCCAACGATGGACAGGTCACCATCAACGTGAATGTTCTGGGCGTAGAAAACGACCGGGCTACGATGTCTGAGTGTCAGATTGCGACCGATCCGGGCGGTGTTCAGATGGATCGTCGAGGTCTTTGACTTCGAAGGGCTCTCCACCTCGTTGAGCGAGACGATCTCGACGATATCCGGCAGGTCGAGTGTCAGCGATCCGCCAGACTTCAGACCTTCGGCTCGAAGCAGGGCGGCCAGTCGTGAGGTCGAAGAGGGGATCTCGAGTTGCTCGAATTGAAATGTGATGTCGCCGTCTACGATCGCGTCCGTAAGGTTGATCTCACCCTCGAACCACGCCGTGACGCGCTCGTCCGGTTGGTCGTGCGGACGCTTGGTCACGGAGTTGAACAACAGGGGGCCTCGGATGCACGCTCCCTCGAAGTCCAGCCCCACCAGTCCGCCTTCAATTCTGGCGCCACCAAAATCGGCCTTGTCCATCGTGGCGTTGGGGAAGCTGACACCGCCAACACATCTCATCCGCTGAAACTCGGCGTAGACAACCTCGCCGGCACCCGCACGCAGGACGCCGCCGATACGGGCGTTGCGACCGCGCAGGGCGAAGGTCCGCTCTTTGTTGCCGCCGAGCGCCTGGGCCCCACGGTCGGATGCCCTCAGATCAGCACCGAAGGTGAAGAGGTCGCCGTTGATTTCGCTGTCGGCGATCGTGACGCCACCCTCGGCGCAAAACCCGGATTGTAGATGTACCGAGCCGTGAACCTTGGCATTGGTCATGGCCAGGGCATAGTCGGTCCTGTTCTTGAACGGGCGATGATCCTTTAAGGTGGAGATGTGCGCCCCGGTGAAAACCACGTCACCGGTCACCGTAGCGCCTCGCAGACTGATCGCTCCATCGAAGCGTGACTGATCGTCGGCCGCCAGACCCGATCGAAGCGTGGCGCTGGTCAGATCGACCGCCCAAGGCTCAGGGTCTTGCGCCAGTCCCTCGGCAGGCGCACCGGCATCGGCGCTAATTATCGCTCCCTGAAGTTCGAGGCGGCCCAATGTCGCCGTGTTGAAAACCAAGCCGCCCACCGCCTTGAAGGAGGCGCTGGCGCCATTGCGATACTCCGAGCGACAATAGACCACGCCCTCAACGGTGGCGGTCTGGGCGCGCAGCGCCGCTCCGTGTTTTGCCTCTAGCTTCGCCCCGTGGGCGCGGAAGTCCCCCGTAATGCGGGAGTCGGAAATGGTTACGCCCCCTATCGCACTGAAGTCGGGCTCCAATCTGACTGCGCCCTCAACACGGGTTCCTCTCAAGCTCAGGGCATAGGGCGGGGGGACCTCCTTTGGCTTGTCTGAACCCCCCAGCCGTACCATGCGGTCCCGTAAAGGTCCGACCCGCAGCTGGGCGTCCCCAAGAAGGATATCGCCTTCGATCGTTGCATTGACGAGCTCGACAGAACATTCATCGACCTCGAATGGATGAGGCAGCTGGGCGGGCGTGAGATCGGGGGGCGGGGTTCTGATCCCGCGAAGATCAAGGCCAGACTCGAATACAGTGTCACGCGCGCGCAGACGCCGAAATTTGCAGCCCGGCAGGGCAAATCGTCGGAAACGGCCCCGGTCGATGCGAATTTCATCGGTAAACAGACAATGATCGAATTGAACGATGCCGAACGAACCCACCAGACCCGGCATGGAACGCGACAGGTCCAGCATGCCTTCGATCGTGGCTCGTCGGATCAGTATCCCGGCCGGCGCCGCCTGGACACCATTCGAGACAGTGAGGATGAGGTCGCGAATCTTCAAGGCGGATATCGCGCCTAGCTCCTTCGAGGGCGACCACTCTCGCCCGCGTCTGACCGCAGTCCAAAGGTCCATCAGATAGCTCCGACGGACAACTCAGCCTAGAAATCACCGTTATGCAACACGGCTTGGTCCGGGCAGAAACCTGCGATGTCTTTCTGACGAACCAAACCCGTTGGCAGTAGCGCTTTTTGGAAGGCCTTCCATGCGATCCGAACCCTTCGACTTCGACTGCGCGGACGGCCGACGGGTGCGCGGGCGGCTGGATCGGCCGGACGGGCAGGTTCGGGCCTATGC
>JADCBH010000404.1 GCA_020253595.1 Brevundimonas sp. | reverse complement strand
TGTGCTCTTCCGATCTGGGGCAATGTCCGGGTACCCAGCGCCAACGAGTGGAATCTATATTCATGACGCCTCCCAATGCCTCCGCATTCAAGTCTGCGGCCCGCTGGGCGATGACTCGGTGCGGGAACTGCTCCAGATTTGGGAGACCGCCCGCTCGATTGGCCCCAAACTCCATCTCCTCGACTTGAGGGCCGCCGGCCCGGTCTCGACCAACGGCAGGCAGGCCATCCAGATTCTGCGAGCCGCCGGCGTCAGCCTTCTCTGGCCCGATCAGGAAGGACGGTTCGAACACACAAACCCATTCCTGGCCGCGTTGCAAGCCCTATTCGCCGGAAATCTTCGTTACCTTTAATTTTATGGATGAAAGTTCAGCATACGAAGGCACACACCTGCTCACGGAATTCCTGGGGTTCTCCGCGGGACTGTCCGTCTCCGTCATCCTGCTCCAGTTAATCCGCGGTTCCTGGCGATTAGAAGAGCGGAGGCGCCCCAGCCTCCTGCTTGCCGCCGCGCTGTTGGTTTGGAATTGCGGGGGCGTTGCCACCACGATGCTCAGGATGTCTGGCTACCATCTCCATTCGAAGGAGGTAGATCTCGCTTGCAGCATCGGTTTTGGCGGGTTATTGATCTTCTCTCCCGCCATGCTGTCCATCTGGCGCCTCTCTCATCGCTCCGAACAATTGAAGCGCGCTTACAATGTGCTCATCTTTCTCGCCGCAGCGGCTGGCCTTTTCATTGGCAGTCAGTTCGGGGCGAGAGTACTCACGGGTGAAGCATACTTGTCGCGCTTTGAGATGCGCTATTTTTCGTTTACCAGTTTTTACGTATTTCTGTTGATCTCTGTCGTGATTCGCCTACTCGAATCGAGATCCTCCATGGTAAATTTCTGCATCGGGCTTTCGCTGAGCGCCTTCGTAGCTGCGTTGTGTTCCGACCTGATTCTCTCTTTATCGGGTATGGGAGCAAAAATCAGTTCACCACTCCATTTCATCCGGGAACACGCTATTCTGCTCCCCGCGCTAGCTTCTTTCCTGCTCCTGGCGCGCTTCCGGATGAGCGATGTCATGGTCATTCGCAGCCTTCGCATCCTTGCCGCAATCTTGCTCGGCGTCTTGACGTGGCTGTTCGTGGTCGATCCCCTCCCTGCCTGGACAGCTTCCATCCCGGGATTCCCCCAATCCATCGCTGCCGCTGTCACGGTCACCTTTTTCGCCGGATTGATCCTGAACTTTCGCGCTCTGGAGACCGCCATCGAGGCAGGCGTGCGACGCTGGCTCTTTCATCAACCCGATTTCAGCGCCGAACTCAGCCGCTTTGCGCGCGCCATCGCATCCACCACCGAAGAACCCGTCTTGTTCCGGCAAGTGGAGCAATGCGTCACGCAAATCTTTGATCACACCACCGCACAAGTCGTACCCACCACCGCCGCGGCGGCGAAAGCAATCGAAAACGACGTCCTGCGCTTGGACCTGATTGAACCCGCCAGCCTCCCCCCAGACTTCGTTGCCCCCGCTGGCCTCAAACCAGAGGTCTACGTGGCCCTTCGCGCCAACGGCCGTGTCGACCATCTTCTCGCCATCGCGGTCGACCTCCAAGGCCGCAGCTTTCTCCACAACGAACTCGCCTTCTTTCGCAGCCTCGCCGCCCTCGCCAGCTCCCGCCGCGATGCCCTGGCCGCCGAGTCCGCCCGCCTCGAAACCCAGCGTCGAGAGATGAACCTGCGCCAGCAGGCCACCGCCGCCGAACTGCAAGCCCTGCGGGCGCAAGTCAATCCCCACTTTCTATTTAACGCTCTGAACACCATCGCGGACCTGGTCATTGTCGATCCCCGCAAGGCCGAACACGCCATTGAAATGCTCGCCGAAACATTTCGCTACGTCTTAATGAACCATCACCGGCACATGGTCTCTGTCTCCGAGGAACTGGACTTTATCCGCCAGTATCTGGCCATCGAACAGGTCCGCTTTGGCGCACGCCTGACCGTCCGGATGCACGTCGACCCCACCGTGCGGCTACGCAGCATCCCGGCCCTCATCCTCCAACCCCTTGTCGAAAACGCCATTAAACATGGCTTGGCCCCCAAAGTCGGACCCGGGCTCCTGACCATCGAGGTAGGCGAATCAAATGGCTGCCTGCGCCTGTCGGTCGAAGATAACGGCGATGGCCCCCTCCTCCCCAGAAAGCCGGTCAAATCCACCGGCACCGGTCTCCGCAACACCTCCGAGCGCCTGCACACCCTATACCAGGAAGATGCGCGCCTCACCATGGAAACCGCCCAGTCCCGCGGCTGCCGCGTCACGATCCTGATTCCGCAGCGGGGACACCAGGAGGCGGCATGATCCGCGCCGTGATCGCCGACGACGAAGCCTCTGCGAGGTCTCGCCTCCGGCGCCAACTGAGCTCTTGCGCCGATCTGGAGATCGTCGGCGAGGCCGAAGACGGGCTTTCCGCCGTCGATCAAGTCGTCTCGCTCCAACCCGCCCTCCTCTTTCTCGACGTCCAAATGCCCGGCTTGAACGGCTTTGAAGTCCTCCGCGCGCTGCCGCCGGAAGCCCCGCGGCCCCTCGTCATTTTCATCACCGGCTTTGACCAACACGCTCTCGCCGCATTCGAAGCCGACGCCGCCGCCTATCTGCTCAAGCCCGTTCTCGAAGAGCGCCTGCTCCGCACCATCGACCGCATTCGCCCTCTCCTGGACAATCCGGCCGGCCACGCCCAGGAGATTGAACGCGTCGAGCGCTTGGCCCACACCCAGGTCTCGCCGCTGCGCCACATCGTCGCCAAGCTCCGCAACCGCTTTGTCTTGCTCGCCCCCGCCAACGTCTCGTTCTTCGCTATTAGCGACGGCCTCGTCTGGGCCTTCACCCCAACAGCGAAATGCCTCGTGAACTACCAGCTCGCCGACCTGGAAGCAGGGCTGCCCCCCGATCAGTTTTTTCGCGCATCCCGCGCCGCCCTCATCAACATAGGCCGCATTGCCGAAGTGAAGCCCTTCGGCAAAAGTACCTTCGTACTGACCATGGATGACGCCGCCCACACCGAAGGCTTAGTCGGCGAGCGCCGCGCCAAGCTCCTGCGCCAGCTGCTTCCGGGACTCTAAGTCCGCGCTCAGAAGCAGCTTTCCACGCTCAGACGGTTTGCCTGGGATTCGACCCCAATCCATGGAATCTTATCCTTGTGCCTAAATCACTTCCATTCCGCCAACTCTGTCTCTGTCTGCTTGCCCTCAGTATCCCGGCTGCGCCGCAAGACACCGCGGGAGTAGGGGGCCTAAACGGAAACGTCGCCCGCGCCGTCTCCCCGTCCGCAGTGGGTGCTCCCCTTTCCGGTTCCGCCCAGCCCTTGGCCGGCGTGCGGGTCTGCCTCGTCGAATTTTCCAAATGCA
>JADCBH010000403.1 GCA_020253595.1 Brevundimonas sp. | reverse complement strand
CGGGCTACGTGATCGTCAATCCGTTCGCCAGCTACGACCTGACCGACGACCTCGCCCTTACGCTGAACGTCAACAACGTCTTTGATGAGTTCGCCGTCACCGAAAGTGAGGAAGGCTCCATCGTGGCCAACACCACGAACATCCTGCGTGCCCGGACCCTGAACGGCCGGACCGCAAGCGTGAGCCTGCGCTACCGTTTCTAGATCTCCTGAACGCCGCTTGTACGGGCGGTGAACCTCACGCGCGATCCGGACCCGACCGGGTCGCGCGTTTTTCTTTTTCGGTTCGATTTGACCCCGGCCGCCTGACGTCCCAAACCGGGATCATGAAGGACAAGACGGCCAAGATTGGAAGTCTGGCGGACCTGGCCAAACTCGCTGGGCTCTCGACCTCGACAGTCTCGCGCGCGCTCGCCGGAAGCCCCTTGATCCGTCAGGAGACCCGGGAGCGGATCGCCGCCCTGGCCCGCGAACATGGCTATCGGCCCAATGCGATTGGGCGAAACCTCCGCACTGGAAAGACCCAGGCGGTGGCCGTCATCCTGCCGCTTGGACATGAGATTGGGCAGCCGGTCTCGGATCCCTTCTTCATCACCCTGCTGGGACATCTTGCTGATGCTCTGACGCGGCATGGATACGATCTCCTGCTGTCGCGCGTCATTCCCTCCGACAATGACTGGTTGGCCCGGATGACGGACTCAGGCCGGGTCGACGGGGTGTTGGTCATCGGCCAGTCCGACCAGATCGAGACGATCGATGCAATCGCTGCCCGCTATTTGCCGCTGGTGGTATGGGGCGCGGTCTTTCCGGGCCGGGTTCAGTGCACGGTCGGTACTGACAATCGGACTGGCGGTGAGCTGGCCACACGCCATCTTCTGGATGCCGGGCGCAGGCAGTTGGCGTTCTTCGGGAATCCGGACTTTCCCGAACTGGGGGAACGTTATCAGGGGTTTCTGGCGGCGCACCGGGCGTTGGGAATTTCGCCGCCCGCCCACGTCCTGCCCGTCCACCTGACGCCTCAGACCGCCTATGAGACCATCGGCGAGTTTCTGGACAGCGGTGCCGCTATCGACGGCGTTGTGGCGGCGACCGATATCATCGCCATGAGTGCCATTCGGGCTCTGACAGAGCGCGGCGTCGCTGTTCCCGACGACGTGGCGGTGGTGGGTTACGACGATCTGGAAATCGCGATTCACGCCTCCCCTGCGCTGACGACGATCCGTCAGGATCTTCACGCAGGGGCCGAGGCGATGGTCGACCTGCTCATGCGACGTCTGGGCGGGGAGGCCGCTGCTTCCGTCGTGCTGCCGCCGGTGCTGATCGTCCGGGACTCTGCTCCTGCGGGTTGATGTTTACTGCGCCCGAGCCTGTTCGTAGTCCTGATCATCGTTGAGGGCCAGACGCGTTGCTGCAGGGTCAAACAGGCGGTTCAGCAGCAGGGCGACGAACAGAACGAAGGCAAGACCGGTCGCCAGGACGAAGCCGTACTCTGCCCCTCCAAACATGTCGCTGACAGCGCCCATCGCCAGGGGTGACAGCACCGCGCTGACGCAGGTGAAGAACAGGATCACCCCGGCCACCGCTCCATGTTGCACCTTCGGGAAACAGCTGATGCCCTTGGAGTTCAGGGTCGGATAGATCACCGACATGAACAGCCCGGAAAGCGGCAAGAGCCATACAGCCGCGCCGCGGCCTCCGATGAGGGCCCCAGCAAAACAGATCAGGATGGCGAGGCTGGACACGACCAGCACGGTCGTCCAGGCGAACCGCCCCAGAAGCCAGGCTCCAAGAAACCGGCCAGCGGCGCGAAGCACGAAGAAGATCGAAAGTGCATAGGTCGCGATCAGGATCGCTGGCCCCTGATAGTCGGCCAGGAGTGTCGGCATCCACACGTAGATTGCCGTTTCGACGCCGACGTACAGCATGGTACCGAAGCTGAAGGCCAGGGCGTAGGGATTACTCATCATGGTCAGCGTCGCTTTGAGATCGGCGGGCTTTTGCTTGCTGACGGCTGGACGAGGATAGCGGACCATGGACGCGGTTGCGATCAACAGGACGGCCAGACCTCCGGCGATCACATAGAGCCATTTCCACGAGGCACCTGAAGCGATGAGAGCGGCCACGACAGCAGGCCCGATGATCGCACCGACTCCGAAGAAGCCTTCCACGGTGTTCATCGTCGCGGTGTGGGACTTGGTCGATGTCGAGATGTCGCCGATCAGCGCCAGGGCCGCCGTCTTGAACACGCCAATCGCCGCGCCGGACAGGAACATCAGCAAGACGAAGAAGCCAAAGCTCTGGCCGACGGCGAACAGGAAGGCCGTCGCCGCGAACAGCGCCAGACCCAGAACGATCGCTCGCTTTCGGCCGAGGCTGTCGGCCAGAAACCCCAGCATCAGACCCGCCAGGGCGATGCCGCTCATGGTCGCGTAGTGGAACGACCCCGCTGCCGTCATGCCGAGCTGAAATTCCTGGATGACACTAGGGATGATCACGCCGACCGAGTCGGTCGTCATCGCGAACATCATGAACATCAGGAAGGTCAGAAGCTTGATGACCCCGGTGTTGCCGGATCTATCCGTCGAGCTGGCGGCGGTCATGGGGATGTTCCTCCGGGGTGCCTCGGCTCACCGGTGCACCCGGGGCGTTGGTCGTTTGGGATGTATCGAAATGCGACTGGGCCAGGGCGAGCGCGCCCAGCACACCGGATCGGTCCCCCAGCGCAGGCCGCACGAGGAAAGCCTGGATAGCTTCGTCTGACGTCAGGTGTGGCATGTAGCCGTTCAGCTCCTTCGCAAGGCGACGCTGAGTGGCAAGCAAAACTGCGGGATGACTGCCGACGCCACCGCCGATGACGATCCGCTGGGGCGCAGTCACGAAAGTCAGGGTCGCCATTGCCTGGGCCAGATAGTCCGCGATCAGGTCCCAGACCGGGTCGTCGGCGGACAGGGTCTCGCCCGGTCGCCCCACCCGGGCGGCGATGGCGGGGCCGCTGACCAGTCCCTCCAGGCAGTCGCCATGGAAGGGGCAGCAGCCCTCGAACGGATCGCGTGCCGGGTCGCGGCGCACCTTGATATGGCCTGCCTCGGGATGAAGCGCTCCATGCAGAGGTGCGCCGTTGACGATCAGACCAACACCGACCCCGGTCCCGATCGTGACATAGGCATAATCACTCAGACCCCGAGCTGCGCCCCATCGTCCCTCGCCCATCGCAGCGCCTGTCACATCGGTTTCGAAGGCGACCGGGACGCCAAAGGCATCCGCCAGTCTCGGGCCGATCCTGGCTCCGCTCCAACACGGCTTGGGCGTCGGCAGGAGGGTGCCCCAGTCTGGAGCAGTCCGTTCGAGACGCGCGGGTCCAAAGGTTGCCACTCCGATCCCCAGGAGCCTGGCCCCCGTCGCGGCACCGGCGATCAGGCGCTCCACGTTCGTCAGGGTTTCCTCTGGCGTGGTGGTGGGGATGCGAACGGGGGCTGACAGGTCCTCCGGCCCCGTTCCGAAGGCGACCATGACCTTGGTGCCGCCCATCTCCACGCTTGCGAACATACTCATGCCTCCACCATCCAGCGGACGGCATAGGGGGCCAATCGCGACAAGTCGCCTTCATCGTTCGACAGACCCAGGATATCCGGCGCGTCCGAATATCGGTCTGGCAGGGTGATCGAGACGGTTCGATCGCTCATGTTGGCCAGGAGCATGAACCCTTTCGGCCCATCGTCACGGGTGAAGGCCAGCACCGCCGGATCGCCGACGACGCAAGGCATGGCGCGCCCGCAGACGCCGATATCGTTCAGGCGGCGAGCCGTTTCGCCGAGGTGCCGCATGGCGTCGAAAAGCATTTGCGCGATCGACCCTGCCTTGTCCCTCGACCCCGCCAAATCCCAGTCCATTTGCGGCCTGTGCAACCATCTGCCGTCGATGGCCCGCAAGGGATCGTCCGCATAAGCTTCATCATTGGTCAGGCCGATCTCGTCGCCCATGTAGATGAGCGGCCAGCCATCCAGCGCGTGGATGATGGCGTACAGGAGCATGAGACGTCGAACCGGCAGGCCGGCCGGGGACACGTCGCCTTCGAGGCCGAGAAGTGAAGCGGCCATTCCGTTGGTCGATGGCACGCCGCCGTCGGCAGTCTGGAACGCCCGGCCGTTCGGGAAGCTGTCGTCCTGCCCCCCATAGAAACGAGACCATCGCGCGAGGTCTTCTGGCGGTGCATAGGCGGCCAGGGCGTTCCAGATCAGGTCGTCGTGACACCGGACATAGTTCAGCCAGTTGGCCCCGTTCGGGCGAGCTGTAGCAGCGCTCAACAGCGTCCTTGCGATGCCTGCATCGCCATCGGCCAGCGCGCCCCACAGCGCCGTCATCACCCCGTTGCTGTAGGCCAGATCGCAGCCGGGTGCCTCCTGACCGAAGAAGGGCAGGACATCCTCCAGGCTTTCGATGGCCTCGGCGATCAGGACAACGGAAGGGGCGACGATCGACAAGGCTGCGCGCCAGGCCTCGACGATCCAGTAGACCTCCGGCTGGTTGCGGCAGGATGTGCCCGCGCGTTTCCAGAGGAAGGGCGCACTGTCCAGCCGGAAGCCTCCAACGCCTTTGCCGGCCAGATACAGCAGCACATCGAGCATCTCAGCGAAGACGGCGGGGTTGGCGTAGTTCAGGTCCCACTGGAACGGATAGAAGGTCGTCCAGACGTGACCGCCCATGTCCGCGTCATAGGTAAAGCTGCCCGGAGCGGTGTTGGGAAACACGTCGATCAGCGATGTCTCCCAGGCTGCGACTTCGGCCGCATCCTCGATCGTGATGTAGTAGTCCCGGTACCTTGGATCGCCAGCGCGCGCGGCCTCGGCCCAGGCATGTTCCCGCGCCGTATGATTGCAGACGACATCCAGAATGATCCCGATGCCTTGCCTCTTGAGGTCGCCCGCCAAGGCCTCCAGGTCGTCCATATCCCCCAGTCGAGGATCGACCTGGCGATAGTCTTGAACAGCGAAGCCGCCATCGCTGTCGCCCGGCCGGGGACGGAGGATCGGCAAAGGGTGCAGCCATCGGACGCCTAGGGCCTTCAGATACTCAGTCCGTCCCGACAGCCCCCGAAGGTTTTCGGCGAAGCGGTCAGCGTAGAAGGTGTAGACGACTTGCCCGGATTGCTCTGTGCTAGGTAACTCTGGCTGGCTTCCGCGTCCCATAAGCGCGGGGGTGTGGGCATCGCGATAGCCTGAAAGCCTTACCTCGATTTGGGACCGTATCGGATCATGATCCGGGTGGTCGCCGTAGAGGCGGGCGAACCGGTCCCAGAGCACCTCCCAAAGATGCCCGGTGGCCGCCGCGATCGTCTCCGGCTTCCCAACCGTTCGGGCTTCAAGCGACATGCAGCAGGTTCCGACCCCATCTTGGTCGCAATGTTAACACTCATCCGGATGAAGTTGCAATCGATTGCAAATGGCGATGACGGACCGCAGCACCGTCGATGCCTGACCGCACCCTTTCGGCCGCAGACTCTCCGCGCGCTAGGGTCCCGAGGGAACAAGCCCCAGAGCGTCGATCCCTGAAGCTATTCATCTGGTCAGCTAAAGGGGTTCGACTGCATCCATCGCAAGCAGCCAGCGAGGCCTCCGGAACGAGGCCTTGGCAGATCGATGTAGCAGCCGTTCGCTCGAGGGCCAGGCCCGTCCCTTGAACGCGGCGACGGCTCCCGCCGGAATCTCGTGGACCTGAGGGCTTTCCAGATCTGTGGCCCATTCTGTGCCTGGACCACGGTAGGTTACGAGCAGTCGGAGACGCACCGCGTCTTCGTGAAATGCGGGACAGGTCCGTGTCTCAGCGGTTTCCAGACGCACCTTCCAGTTCTGGTTTGTCAACGAACTGAAGAGACCGCCGAGTAGCCGAATATCCCTGTCCAGCCACTTCGGCAGGCAGCACAGCTCGGACACCAGAGGCTCGGCGTAGAAGGGGAAGTCATCGACTTCGCAGGGGTTGGACCGAGTCCATACGGCGAGACGGACTTGCGGATCCTCCAGGGTCGCGAAGACAGCCGGTGAATCGCCCGTGGCGCAGACTGCAAGGGAGTGCGGCACGCAAAAGCTCCTTGAGATGTTATAGCGTAACATCTATGGCGACCGAAGCTATGCCGTCGAGAGGGTTTCATGTCCAGGCTCCCCGTCACCGTTCTGTCCGGCTTTCTTGGTGCCGGAAAGACGACAGTGCTCAATCACATCCTGTCGAACCGGGAAGGCATTCGGGTCGCGGTCATCGTCAACGACATGAGCGAGGTGAACATCGATGCAGCCCTGGTGCGAGAAGGCGGAGGCGCGGACCTCTCGCGTACGCAGGAGACGCTGGTGGAGATGTCGAACGGCTGCATCTGCTGCACATTGCGTGAGGATCTGCTGAAGGAGGTCGGCCGGCTCGCTCGCGAAGGGCGGTTCGACTATCTGCTGATCGAGTCGACCGGAATCTCCGAGCCCATGCCGGTCGCCGCGACCTTCGACTTCCGCGACGAAGATGGCTTCAGCCTGTCTGACCTTGCTCAGATCGACACCATGGTCACGGTCGTCGACGCCTTCAACTTCTTCCGCGACTACCCTTCGACGGATCGCCTGAGGACGCGCGGCGAGCATCTTGGTGATGATGATGAGCGGACGGTCGCCAATCTGCTGGTCGATCAGATCGAGTTCGCTGATGTCATTGTGCTGAACAAGAGCGACCTGT
>JADCBH010000402.1 GCA_020253595.1 Brevundimonas sp. | reverse complement strand
GACCCATCGGATGAACCCCGGCGTGCTGGGCCTGTGAGGGGTTTCAGCACTCGCAACCCGAGGACCGGCGTCCACGACTGGCGCGGTCAGGCGCTCGACCCGCTCGAGGTCGGCGATGTCGCCGCCCGCCTGCGCGATGGACAGGCCGCCTGGGAGGCCAGGGGAGCCGTTTCCCGGTTGGAGGTGCTGCGTGCCTTCGGTCAGGCGCTCCGCCGCCACGCCGAATCCATCGGCACCGCGCTGGAGACTGACACAGGTCGCCGCCGTATCGCCCGACTGGAGATAGACAGCGTCGTCGGCTCGATCGAAGGCTGGGCCCGCGTCATCGCCGCCGACGCCCCGCCGGCTTGGGTGCAGGGTCGAGGGCTGCCGTCCGTGCGCCACACCGCCGCCTGGAAGGCTTATCCCCTGGTCGGCGTGATCAGTCCGTGGAACTTCCCCCTGCTGCTCGGCATGATCGACGCGGTGCCGGCGCTGCTGGCGGGTTGTGCTGTCTTGGTAAAGCCGTCCGAGGTGACGCCCCGCTTCATCGTACCTGTGATGGCTGCCGTGGCCGAGGTGCCCGAACTCGCCGCTGTCTTCGCCATCGTCACCGGCGATGGGATCACCGGGCAGGCGGTGGTCGATGTCGCCGACTGCGTCTGTTTCACCGGCTCGGTCGCGACAGGGCGCAAGGTCGCCGTTCAGGCCGCTGGGCAACTGATCCCCGCCTATCTGGAGCTCGGCGGCAAGGACCCGCTGATCGTTCTGGAGGGGGCAGATCTCGAGGCCGCGACCGACGCGGCACTGCGCGGCTCGGTCCTGTCTACGGGGCAGGCGTGCCAGTCGATCGAACGCATCTACGTCGCTCGACCCATCCACGACGCCTTCCTCGCTCGGCTGGTCCAGAAGGCTGAGGCCGCCCGGTTGAACTGGCCCGACATCGCGGCCGGCGAGATCGGCCCGATCATCTTTGACCGCCAGGCCGAAATCCTGGCCGCCCAGATCGCTGATGCGCGCGACAAGGGGGCCCGCGTCCTGACCGGCGGCGAGATCGAGATCCACGGCGGCGGTCGTTGGCTGCGCCCCACGGTTCTCTCCGGCGTCACTCCCGACATGGTGGTCATGCGGGACGAAACGTTTGGTCCCATTCTGCCGGTCGTCGCCTTCGACACCGTGGACGAGGCTGTGTCGATGGCCAACGATGGGCAGTATGGCCTCTCCGGCGCGGTCTTCGCTGCCTCTCTGGACGAAGCCGAGATCGTCGGCCGCCGGTTGGTGGCTGGGGCCATCAGTCTGAATGACGCGGCCCTGACCTCGATCTTCTACGAAGCTGCGAAGCAGGGCTTCAAGAGTTCAGGTCTCGGCCCCTCCCGCATGGGCGAGGACGGATATCGAAGGTTCCTGCGTCGCCAGGCGCTTATCGCCAACACCGCCCGGCCCGTTCCGCTGGCGGCCTTTTCCGAAGAGGGTTCGACGTGAAGCACCGCTCCATCACAGGCACCATCCTCTATACGTCCAAGAAGCCAGATCGCCTCGACCAGCCGCGAGGCATCGAGCATTTCCGCTTCACCCATCACACCGACGGTAAGCGTACGCTCCGCGCCCACTGCGAGATCGAGGAACCGCATCCCAGCGTGCTTCGCGACATCGTTTACTCACTGGATGAGCACGGTCGTCCCATGGATTGTCATGTTCGCCTCACGGTCGACGACCGCTTCATGGGTTCGGGTTGGTTCCGTTTCACCAAAGACTATGTCGAGTGCGAGAGCTACGGCCCCACCATCGGCCGTCTGTCCCAGCGCATGCCGCTGAACGGTCCCATCGACGGGATGGGTACCCATCCTGTGGTGGCTGATGGCTACCTGCTGAGCCTGTTTGACTGGGCCGAGGGCGAGAAGAAAAAACTGCGGGTCATGCTGCCCAGCCCCGACCACCGGGGCGCGACCCCGCCCATCATCGCTGAGGTCAATATCGACGCCGTCTTCCTCGGCCGTGAGACGGTGACGGTAAGGGCCGGCACCTTTGCCGCGAAGCACTTCCAGTTCATCGATGATGGCAGTTCAGGGATGGCGGGCCAGCACCCGCCCTATGATGTCTGGATCACCGACGACGCTGACGCGATCATGCTTCAAGGCGGCGTCGGCGGCTACATGCAGACCTGGTACGAACTGATTGCACTGGATCGCTGAGATGGACCGCCGGGCGCTGCTTGCGGCTGGTCTGGCGGCCACGTTCGCGGGTCGCGCAAGGTCTCAGGCGCGGCCAGATGTGATTGTGGTGGGTGCGGGTCTCGCAGGGCTGTCGGCCGCCCTGACACTACAGGATGCCGGCGCGCGGGTTTTGGTGCTGGAGGCGCAAGACCGGCCAGGTGGGCGACTGAGAACCGAGAGCGGAGGCGGTCTGACCATTGACGTGGGTGCCGTCGAGGTCGGGCCTCACTATCGGCGGCTGAGAGGGTGGGCGGAGCGGTTCGGCGTGGAGATCCGTCCCATCACCCGACGGTTTGGTGGCTTCGGTTACGCCATTGGCGACCGCTTGATCGCTGCCGCTGACTGGCCGTCCAGTCCTGCGAACCTCACGGTGGGCGCGGAGCGGGAGATCGCGCCTGCGGCACTGGAAGCCCGTCTATTGCGCCCCTTGTCACCGATCCGGACCGTGGATCAGGCCGCCGACCCGGCACTCGCCGCCTTCGACCGTTCCGCCTTCGATCTGTTGACCGAAGCCGGCGCGTCCACCGAAGCCATCCGGCTGATGGACCGCTGGACCAATGCCCCCTCGCTGGCCGGGGCGTCGGCGCTCGGCCTGTTCCGCGAGTTCGCCCGCTCTCCCAACGCGCCGCCACCGACCGGACCCGAGGGAGCCAGCGAGATTGTGGGAGGCAGCGCGATCCTGCCTGCTGCCATGGCCGCCGCACTGACAGTCCCTGTCCGCTATGGCGCGCCCGTGGCGGCGGTCTCGCAGACCCCTTCAGGGGTTGAGGTTCGCCTTGGCTCCGGTGAGACGCTGCGAGCCGGGCACGTCGTTATGGCCGCGCCACTGACCGCAGTGGCCCGTATCGCCTTCAGTCCACTCTTGCCCCCGGAGCTTTCCTCTGCCGTGACTGGGGCGGTCTACGCTCGAGTGACCCAGGTTCATCTCTTGCCCGAGGCACCGTTCTGGGAGGACGACGGTTTGCCGCCCTCTCTCTATGTTGACGGTCCGCTGGAGCGCGTTTTCGCGGTTGAGACGGAACGCGGCGTCGAACGCCTCGTTTGCTGGATCAATGGAGACGGAGCCATCGATTGGGACCAGATGAGCGAGGCCGATCGCGTCGAGCGGGCGGTGTCGGAGCTTGCACGCGTGCGGCCGTCCTCGGCCGGCAGGGTCCGAGGGGCCTTCTCCTGGAGTTGGGCCGGACCACTGTCGGGAGGCATCCGGCATGCCCCTCGGCCGGGTGAGGCCTTGGGCCAGGTGTGGGAGCTCGGCGGTGCCCACACGCGGATCTCCTTCGCGGGGGAACACACACGCCGCGAAGAACACGGCATGGAGGCCGCCTGTGAGACCGGCGAGCGGTCTGCGCGAGCGATTCTGTCGGCCTAGGCGCGCTCGATCAGGTTGATCAGGACACCATCCGGGTCGCGTAGCATGACCTCACGGTCGGTTTGCCGCTGAGGTGTGTCGACAAGCCGTTCAGGACCGCTCAGGAAGGCTTGGTTGATCCCTGCCAGTCGGGTCGCGACGGCGTCGAGGTCGGGGCGATGGAACACCAGGACACTCTCGCCGATGTTGACAGTCCCCTCTGTCTTCGCGACCCGCGTGAGCGCTTGTCCAGTCACCTGGAACAGGGCGATCATGCCGTATGGTGGGCCCTCGGCCTTGAGGATGCGGAACCGAACCCCGGCACCTTCGGCCAGGCCCAGCAACCGTTCCAGAGGCGCGCCTTGCAAGGCCCCTTCGAACAGCAGCTCGGGCAGGCCGATCACATCGCGGTAGAAGACTGTCGATGACTCCAGGTCCGAAACGAACAGGGCGCACCTGACCAACTGGCCGGTCGAAGGTGCCGTCTGGGCGACAGCCGCCGTGGCAAGCGCGGCGGGGGCGAGGGCGGAGCCGATCAGGAGCGCGCGGCGGTCGGTCGTCATGAGATCATCCTGGAACGGTCTGGGAAAGCAGCAGGTCGGCGACCGCAGCCGGTGCCGTGATCATGGCGTCGTGACCGGTCGCCAGGGTGGAGACGAACCAGCTCGGGTCATTCCGCAAGCGGGCGTAGTGAGCCGGGAACGACGCCATCGGCAGGACCGGGTCGACGCAGTGGATAAAGGCGCGGCGAAGCCCGTCCGATCCGCTGTTCGTCAAGTGGATTGGGTCCAGCCAGGTCTTGAGCGGATGGGGCGTCAGACGGCGCTTGAGCCAGGCCTCGTCCTCGCCCCGGGCCGCGACGCCGAAGATCGTCAAATCGGGGAATACCTGCATGGCCACGCCGTCGGGAGCCAGCGCCCGCAGGCCGGCCTCGGTCGCCACGGCAGCCTCGGGCGTGATGCCGGGCGACTGGGTGATCATGGTCTGGCCATTGGAGGGCACGGCTGCGTCCAGATAGAGCACCGAGGCGATCCGGTCTTTCAGGCGGTCGCAGACGCCGGTGATCACCATGCCGCCGTAGGAATGTCCGCACAGGTGGACATTGGTCAGTTCTTCGGCCTCGATCACGGCCACGACGTCCTGGACGTGCGTGTCGAGACTCACCGAAGGCCCGATCAGATGGGCGCGCTCGCCACAGCCGGTCAGGGTCGGGGTCAGCACCCGCGCCCCCGCGGCTTCCAGCCTGTTGGCGACGCGACGCCAGCACCACCCGCCATGCCAGGCTCCGTGCACCAGAACGAAGACGGGGCGCGAGCTATCTGCTCGCGCCCCGTAATGGGTAGCGTTCAGGACCGCCCCCAATGCGCCGCCAGCCAGGAGAGTCCGGCGGCGCAACCCGTTGAACTCAGAAGTTCCGGCGCAGGCGGAAGGTCACCCGGCGCGGGTCGTTCGGATAGGCCAGCCCCACCAGTGAGGATGTGATGTAGTACTCCTCGCCGCAGTTCGAGCAGTCCAGCGACGCTGCCCAGGCTCCGTCGTTGCTCTCGTAGCGCACCCCGATGTTGTAGACCGTGGTTGTCGGGGTCAGCGACAACGGCACTGTGATGGCTGTGGTCCCGCCAAAGGGCACGCCGGTAGCTGTGCCAGCGTCGTTATAGGTCGAGGTCCAGTACTCATCAGAATAGCTGAGCGAACCGTTCAGCGACCACTCGCCGTCCAGCAGTGTCGTAGGCAGGGTGTAACGAGCACCCAGCGTGGCCTGGCTCTCGGGGAAGCGGACCGGCTGGTCGCGTGTGGTCACGCAGTTCAGCGGTTCCGGCGTAGTAGAGCACGGGACGCCGCCTGCGCCGTTCACCGTGGGGATGTCCACGTATTCCCGATCAGCGATCGAGCCTGTGGCATAGATCTCCAGCGCATCGGTGGGGCTCCAGGTGATCTCGGCTTCGAGCCCGGTCGCTTCCAGGCCCCCCGCGTTGCGAGTCACGAAGTCAATGCCGCCGCCGGGCCGGGGCTGTCCCGAGAGCAGCTGCAGGTTCTCCACGTCCAGACGGTAGAGGGTCAGGTTGAGGCGCAGGGTGTCCTCAAGCAGGTCGGACCGCATGCCGAGTTCGTAGGACCAGGCTTCTTCCGGTCCGAAGGCCGAGTTGGTGATCGCAGTCGTGCCGCGCGCGTTCCAACCACCTGACTTGAAGCCATTCGTTGCCGACGCGAAGAACATCACGTCTTCGTTCATTTCGTAGGCAAGGGCGACGCGAGGCGTGAACTTCGACGTGGACTGCGAGACCGGGATCCCGGCCGCGATCAGGTTCGCGGTCGTCGGCCGTGAGGCTGCACCGCCGGTGGCACCAATGAAGCCGGTCGGATAGGTCGCCCGGGTCCGATCACCGAAACTGATATCCTTGTCTTCCTCGGTGTAACGGCCACCGAGCGTCAGGGTGAGCTGGTCCGTGATCGAGATGTCGCCCTGAGCGTAGACCGCGAAGGACTGGGTTCCATTGTCGAGCAGACGATCACCCAGCACCAGGGCGCTGGTGGCCGTCGGCGTCGTGGCGAAGGTGTCGACCTGGTAGGTCGAGTTGTCCTCATCCAGGTAGAACAGGCCAGCGACCCAGCTGACGCGTCCGGTCTCGCCGACCAACTTCAGTTCCTGCGTCCACTGCTTGGTCTCGACGTCGTTTGAGATGGTGAAGCCGCCGAAAGGCGTGGGGCTACCGCCGAGGCCGAAGTCGATAGAGAAAATCTGGTCGGTGGCGATGTAGCCGCTGATCCAGCTGACACTGGCCCACCCCATGTCGTAGGTCAGGTTCGAAATAAGGGTGCCGACGCGCGTGCGGGCGCAGTTGCCGAGACGCTGGTTAAGGAAGGTCTCGATGGCGCTGTCATCGCAATCGCCGACACGAAGGCCCGTGCGGCTGGTGTATTGCGGATCGACGGGGTTCACACCGATCGTCGTCTTGGCCTGATCGATGTAGTCGGCCGACAGGTTCCAGTCCCAGTTTTCGCCCGGCTGGAAACGCAGCGCGCCCCGGATGCCCCAAGTGTCCTCGCCATTCAGGTCCTGACCGGTGGTCAGGCTACGCGAATAGCCGTCGTCGCCGATCTTGAGCACGGTCACGCCGGCCGAGACGACCTCATTGACCGGGCCGCTCATGGCACCGCGCAGGGTGTAGCGATCGAACGAGCCGTAAGTGCCCTCGACAGAAGCGCGGAAGTCCTGGTCGGGCTTGCGCGTCGTGATGGAGATGGCCCCGCCGGTGGTATTGCGGCCGAACAGCGTGCCTTGTGGCCCGCGCAGAACCTCGATCCGGTCGACGTCCAGCAGGGTG
>JADCBH010000401.1 GCA_020253595.1 Brevundimonas sp. | reverse complement strand
CCGTGCCGCTGCCCCTTGCTCAAAGGTGTTTCTGAAGCATTTGGCTGATCCCCGGTCCCCGTTGGCCTGAGCGTCCGCGAGCAACGTCCGATTAAACTGTCGCATTATCGGCGCGCTTGATAGCCCCTTCTTCCTGGTCTCGCCGGTCGCACGCTCAACGAAAAACTGTTGTTCAACGAGCGGGAAGAAGCGGACGCCATCATGGCGACTGGCGTCCCTTGCGAAGTCGACGAACCCCGCGTCCAGCACAACGCGATGGATGGGCACCATGCGCTTGGAGGGGACGTTCTTTAGGTCCCGTAGGCTGTTCGGAACGATCAGGATGTGCGGGACCTCGTGGTCAACGACGACGTCAGCCACCTCCAGCCCGGCGATCTCCGATGGACGCGCGCCGGTGAAGAGCAATAGGATGGGGATCCAGAAGCGGTCATCCCGGATCTTCACTGATCCCGCTTTCCGCCAGCCATTCGGCTCCTCATCTCCTAGGCAACCGGAGAACAGAGGCTGGCTGAATATCCGGTTCAGCTCGTCGGTCGTGAAGGCGCGACCCGCTTCGTCACCTCCTTTAACCGTGGCGCGAACGCCAGAAGTCGGCGTGTTTGCGATGTCTTGTCGCTTTTCAGCGAAATCGAGGAGCGACTTGATCCCGGACAGGTGCTTGTTCACGGTTTTGGCGTTGATCGTGCTTGCCTTGACTTCGCCGCGAGCCACGGCGTCGATCTGAGCCCGGGCATCGAGATCGCGATGCTCGGCCCGCAGCTCGCGCGAGTTGGGCAACTTGAGCAGCTCGTCCTGGAACGTCCAGAGATCGCCCTTCGAGATCGCTCCGAGAGGCATATCCCCCAGCAGTGCAACGAACAGACCTACCGCTTGGGCTTTCCCTGCGATTGTGTTTTGCCCCCTGATCATACCAGCAGTGCGGACGGCAGGCAGGTAGACGTCGTTGAAGTATTCGCTGACGGGCAGCGCGCCTCGTGTGCTTACCGCGTTGGTGGGTTTGGGCCTGGAGGCGTTCGTCATCAAAGCTCCTGTGAGAGGTGTGGGGGTGCGCCCTGCGGCGATGTCCTCGTGGGCCGCTAGGACGTCGACGAGGACCGTCGCGCATTGATCGACGATCTCCTGAAAGTCAGGGGCTGTGTCGGGCGTCCGGCCCTGGCTCCGCAGGAACCGCTCAGCGGCCCAGCCCGCCGTCGCTACCCTCTCGGCTGGGTCACCGGATGTAAGCGCGCGCGCTGACGCAAAACGAGTTGAATCTCGAAGGGCTTTCAGATCGGCTCCACGTCCGAATAGCGATGATCGAGCGTCGAGGGCAGACTGGC
Organism: Brevundimonas sp.; assembly: GCA_020253595.1. Classification (GTDB taxonomy): domain Bacteria; phylum Pseudomonadota; class Alphaproteobacteria; order Caulobacterales; family Caulobacteraceae; genus Brevundimonas. Next base: position 14,823 of record JADCBH010000401.1, on the reverse strand, counting down.
GGCGACACTGAGCAAGCTCGTCATCAAAAAGGCTCACGAGGAAGTCTTCGAGACTCCGCGACCCCCTAGTATGGCGAATCCTAGCTATGTCGGCCCGGATCGAGGCGCGCAGCATGTCTGCTTTCGCGTTGGCGATTCGGACGTCAGACGTCCCCAAGCTGCGGATTATTTGGCCCCGCTCCTGTCCGCCCTTGTCCAAGAAGGCGGCTCTCACGTCGGCAGGAATCGGAAATCGTAGCTCCAGCGTTCCTCCGGATCGTCGCTGGACGTATTCTCCAAGCCGTTCGTTACCAAGCTCCCGTTTCCGTCCCAACGCACTACTCCAACGCCACTGATCTCAACGGGATTTACAACGCGAAAGCCACTCGTCAACCTTTGTAAGCTGTTGCTTATTATTATTTTTTCGTAGATTCAGAGGGCTTGCCGTGTGTTTGAGCAGCTTCCCGCTCGCATCTCTTCGGGTGCGCCATTTTCTCACTCTAAAACAAGCATCTAGCCGTTCCAAGCAGGATGCCAGAGGAGCGATCCGACTCTGCGGAAGCACTGCGGAAGCAATCGGTGATCCTGCACTGGTCCCTGTTGAGGTCTTGAGTCGTATGGGCCTCGATCGATCCGGTTGGCGGCTTTGGTCGGGTCAGCTTCGTTATTCCGGACAAACTTGAACGGTTCACCCTCTACAAAACTGAACGGTTCACCCTCTGCGCAGCTGATGGGTCGATGGTTGGAAATGGCCGGATTTGTTGAGTTTCGACTCACGGCTTGGACGTGGCCATCATGTCTGCGCACCGACCGTTTCTGGCTCATTTCAGACCCTAGCTAGGTCAGCTTCTGGGCTGGCCCACGCTCGCGATGCCGAACGGCGGGACCGGGTTGATGCCAGCAAGCCTTGCATTCGAATGCAAACTGTCTTTGATGGCCGAATGCTGACGCGAGCTACCCCCATGCCGTTGAGCCATCGAATAGTCCGTTACGCGGACCTAATCCCGTGTAGGACGGCGTTCATTGATGCCCGCACCCCTGGGTCGGACGCCAAGGAAAACTTCACGATCATCGGCCCCGGCGTGGCTGAGAACCCCGATCAGCATGTGCACATCCGCGAGCCGCATGGTTTCAATATCGGCGGCGCGCGGCAGCCGCCGCGCTGCGTGAACTCCCAGCATTTCCACGAGACGGCGGAGGTCTTCTTCGTACACTCCGGCCAGTGGGCGTTTCGGACGGGCGAGCATGCGGACGAGGCCGAGGTCATCCTCAATCCCGGCGACACGATCTCGATCCCGGTGCATGTGTTCCGGGGATTCGAGAACGTGGGCCAGGAGACCGGCTTCCTCTATGCGGTGCTGGGCGGCGACGATCCGGGTCGGGTGGTCTGGGCGCCCGATGTGCTGGAGCGCGCCAAGGGACATGGCCTTGTGCTGCTCGCGAGCGGCCGGCTGGTGGACACATTGAGGGATCCTACGCCTGGCGATGATGATCCAGTGGTCCAGCCTGAGCCGCGATCGATGCTGGATTGCATTGTGCGCCATGTCGATACGGCTGGGCTGGAGGCTGTCGTCGTTCGTAACGGAGCCTCGACCGGCCATGTCGCGGTGCCTGGCGAGGGCGTGAGCGAGACCGTGGTCATCGGCACCGCCAACCCAGCCGAGCATGCGCCCGCCGCGCCGCTGGCTTGGCCGCACGGCTTCATCTGTCGTCGCGTCAGGCTCGCGGTCGGGACCTCCGGCGCGCAGCTCTGTCGCGTCGAGCCCGAAGTGATCTTCGTCCATTCCGGCGATCTAATCATCGAGGTCGAAGGCGAGACCGCACTATTGTCGATGGGGGACACCGTTACCGTTCCCGTCGGCGCGGTCCGCAGGCTGTCGTCATCCGGCGGAGCCGATCTGTTCGTCACGCGCGGCGGCGACGCCCCCTTGGCCGTTCAGCCGGTCGACGGCGCGGCTTGAGGGAGCGGACAGTGGGCTGGATCGACACTGCAGCCGTCGCGCGTTCCCCCGCCGGACGGTCGATCGAGGACCTGCTTGGCCCCCGACCGCGACGCCAGGACCTGACCGGGTTCGATCCCAACTACAGCGACATCGTCGACTACATCATCCGCTGCACCCACCGGATCTGGGAAGAGAAGAACGTCGGCCTGTGCCGGTCGCACTATGCCCCGGACTGCGCCATCCACACTCTGGCCGGGCCGGTGACGGGGGTCGAGGCGGTGGTGGCCAACACCCTGGCGACGCTGGCGGCCTTTCCGGATCGTAGCCTGATCGGCGAGGACGTGATCTGGAGCGAGGACGCGGCGGGCCTGTTCCACACCTCGCATCGGATCGTCAGCCTGATGACCCATCTGGGTGACGACGCCTTCGGTCCGGCCACGGGTCGGCGGGCGCAGGTCACGACCATCGCCGACTGCGTAGTGAGCGAGAACCGGATCATCGAGGAATGGCTGGTGCGCGACAACGCCCATCTGGTGCGACAGCTGGGGCTCGATCCCTGGACTGTGGCGCGGGGCCAGGCGGAGGCGGACGGGGCGCTGGAGCCGTCCGCCCACGCCTGGCGATCCGCCGAAATCGCGCGCGTTCGGGAGGGCCAGGCGATGGTCGTCACGCCGCCAGTCGATCATCCGGCTGCTGGACCGACAGCGATGCTGGAGCGCGCGGTCAACGACGCGCAACTCGGTGATGCGGCCGCCTTGCTGTCCGTCTCCGCCGAAGGCTTCTGGCCGTCGGGTCGGCGCTGGGTCGGGCGGGGCGGATGGATCGGAGCGATGAACCAGCTGACGTCGGTGCTGGAGACGCCCCAGCTGGTGATCGATCACTGGGCAGCCACAGCCCTGCCGCATGACGAGATCGCGGTGGCGCTGCGCTGGTCGATGGCCGGGCGCCATGTTCGGACGGGGATCTACGGTCCCGCGACCGGGCGGGAGCTGCTGGTGCTCGCTGTGAGCCATTACCGGCTGAGGCAGGGGCGCATTTTGGAGGATATCACCGTCTTCGACGAGCTGGCGGTGCTGCGTCAGCTGGCGGGAGGGCTAGGCGCATGACGGCGCTTGGCAGACTGCTGGCGGGCGAAGGGCCGCCGGTGCTTCAGACCTGCCGGCTCGAGGGGCTGGGGGGCGAGACCTATGGCCGGGAGCTGGTGGGCGATGCGCTCAAGGGCGCAAGATTCGGTGCCTGGACGCTCGATGTGGAAACCGGCCACATGGGCGTCTGGATGGATGATGACACGGCGGTTGTGGCGGACCTGGCGGAAGGCGGGGTTGGGAGGATCTGGCTGCTCGGCTGGACCGCCGCACTGGTGCCGCCGCCCGTCTTGGACCTGCCGGTCGATCCGGACATGGCGCAGGCGCGCCACGGGGTACGGTTCGATCCGCAGGATCATCCAAAACTGAATGCGGCACACGTCGAGCGCCTGGTCGCGGCGTCCGAAGATTGGCCCGACTCGGGTGTCGTCGCGCCGCGCCCGGTGATCCTGAGAGCCGCTTCGTTCGGCGAAGTTGCGGTCGCCCTGATCAGGCTGGAGGCGCGAGGGCCCTCCAGCCCTGTGGCGTTCAACGCCTTGCTTGTCGTCCGGCCGACCGGCGTGGAGCGGCGCCTGGATGAGGCTGGTCGGACGGCAGCGCTGGCAAGGCCCTGGACTCCCCGGCTTTAGGCCGCCCACGGCGGGGTGCAGCCGAGAGTGTGCCAGTTTGGCGACAGGTTTTCTGCATTCGAATGCAAATCCCGTGGACAAGCACCGCATTCGAATGCAGTCTCGTGTTCTCTGATCTGGAACGGATTGCCGAGGGGGCTTGAAGACGATGTCGAATAGGTACGGATTGACTGGCGTTTCGATCGCGGTAATGGCGCTGGCGGCGTCCCCCGCCTGGGCCCAGACGGCTCCGGACCCGGAGACTTCCACGGTCGAGGACATCGTGGTCACGGCCCAGCGCCGGGCCGAGAATCTGCAGGACGTGCCGCTGGCGGTGACAGCCCTGTCGTCCGAGACGCTGCAGAACAATGATATTCGCGACCTCTCGCGCGTGGAGGTCCTGACCCCCGGTTTCACATTTGGCAAGTCGGGTTCGGATGCCCGTCCCGCCATCCGCGGCGTGCGCACCGAGAACGTCGGCGTGTCCGGCGATCCCTCGATCGGTTACTTCACCGACAACGTCTATCGCAGCCGGGCGTCGCAGGCGAACGAGCCGTTTGTGGACGTGGCGCGGGTCGAGATTCAGCGCGGGCCGCAGGGCACCCTGTATGGTCGCAACACCTTCGGCGGCAACATCGCCATCTCGACCAACGACCCGACCGAGGACTTCGACGCGGGGTCCAGCCTGACGCTGGGCAGCTTCAACCGCATCGCCGTTGACGGCTTCGTCAATGTGCCGCTGGGCGACGCCGTGCAACTGCGCATCGCAGCCTTGCGCGAGACGATGGACGGCTATGTCGAGGGTGTCACCGACGACCTGGACATCTTCGACCGCGACACCAGCTACGCCCGTGTCGGCGTGCGCATCGCGCCGACGCCGCAGCTGGAAGCGGTGCTCCGATACAGCCACTGGACCGAGCAGGGCACGGGCGGTGCCGCCTTCGGCTATCGCGTCGGCGGGATCTTCGTGAACCCGACGACCGGCAACTTCGACATCAACGGCCAGCCCTATCTGCTTCGCTACGACATTCCGCGCACCGGACGGCCGCTGGTCGAGGGTATTCCGATCAATCCGGATCCGCTGTTCTATGGCGGCGACACCAAGCTGGTGCAGGACCTCGAGCAGAACGCCTGGAGTGCCAACGTCTCCTATGACTTCGGGCCGGTCGTCTTTCGCTCGATTACCGGCTTCACCGAGTTCGAGGTGTTCCGGAACGCGGACAACGACTTCTCGCTCCGCCTCGGCGCGGTTGATGGCCAGGAAGACAAGCTTGAGAGCTTCAGTCAGGAGCTGCAGCTGGCGTCGAACGGCGACGGGCCGATCGACTGGATCGTCGGCTATTTCTACTTCAACGAGGATGTGACGGCGTCGTTCTTCTCCAGCTGTCCGACCGCCGCCCGGGACACTGCCGGCTGCGCCTTCGCTGCCGGCCTGCCCGAGACCACATCGAACGCGGTGTTCGGCCAGGCGTCATGGTGGGCCATTCCGGATCGTCTGCGCATCACCGGCGGCGTCCGCTACACCGAGGACGAGAAGGTCATCCGACGCGCCAACGCCACGACCAACGGCACCCAACGGCTGACGTCGGTAACGCCGACGGGCCAGGAGTTCGACTTCACCTTCTCGGAAACCACCTGGCGGGTGAACGCAGAGTACCACCTCGACGACGACCGGATGCTGTATGCGACCGTGTCGACAGGCTTCCGTTCGGGCGGGTTCAACTCAGGCTTCTTCACCAATCCGGCCCTGCCCGGCGCCTTTGGGCCCGAGACAGTGACGGCCTATGAGATCGGATCGAAGAACCGCTTCTGGGACGACCGGCTGCAAGTAAACATCTCGGCCTATCGCAACGAGTTCCAGGATCTGCAGGTCCAGAACCAGTTCCTGATCGTCACGCCGACGGGCACGACCACGACCTCGGTCATCCTGAACGCCGCAGAGGCGCACAGCCATGGCCTAGAGCTCGAAGTTCAGGCGGTGCCGATTGACAACCTGAACCTCGCTTTCTCCGCCACGCTGATGGAGGCCCAGTACGACGACTATCGCAACGTGCCGGCACCGTCGAACTACACCGGCTTCCTCAACTATTCCGGCAACGATGTGCCCTACAGCCCGTCGATCAAGCTGACGGGCCAGGTGGGATACGACTTCATCCTCGGAGACGGGTCGGTGATCACGCCCCAAGCCACGCTTCTGTACTCGGATGAGTACTATCTGACCGATACCAACACGGTGCTAGATCTGCAGGACGCCTTTGCCAAGGTCGATCTGCGGGTCAGCTGGGTCGATGCGTCGGAGCGGTATCGTGTCGATGTGTTCGCCAACAACGTCGGCGACGAGGTGACCCTAAACCGCGCTACTTTCGGCTCGCGCGGCCTAAACCAGAGCTACGACGCGCCGCGTATGTACGGGATCCGGCTAAGCGCGGCCTACTGAGACTACTCTACCCCGGTGAGCCTTACGGGGCGGCTTCGGCCGCCCCTTTTTCTTTGGTGACGCTTAGAACCCAGCGTCGGTCCTGAGCTGGGTCGCACCCGCCCGGATGAAGCCGTGGTCGGAGCCGAGCAGGAAGAAGCTTGCGCCCTGTTCGCGCCAAATCGGCAGCTCCTTTAGGTCGGGCGTGAACATGCCGACGGTCCGCCCGACCGCACGGCAGGCGACGACGATATCGGACACCGCCGCCAAGACGCGGGCAGCCTTGGGATCGGTCTCGCCCAACGCGACTGTCAGGTCGATGCGGCCGATGAAGATGCCGTCGATGCCATCCACCCCGACGATGGCGGGCAGGTGGTCCAGGGCCTCCATGTCCTCGATCTGCAGGATGACGCTGGTCTGGGTGCGAGTGTCGGCGAGCCTCTGGCCGATCGGCGGGCTGAGGTAGCCAGAAGCTCGGGTGCCACCCGCATAGCCCCGGCCGCCCGCGCCATAGTGACAGGCGCGCACGGCAGCCTCGGCCTCCTCGGGCGAGCGGATGTGAGGCACGACCACCCCGGCGGCGCCGAGGTCGAGCGCGTTCAGGATCTCATGCGGCGAGGCCGAAGCCACGCGGACGAGGGCGGGGACGCCGACTGCGCGCGCCGCCAGGATGCCTCGATCCAGATCGACCCGGTCGAAAGGCGCGTGCTCGGCGTCCAGGCATAGGCAGTCGAGCCCGGTCTGGGCCAGCACCTCGACCACCGACGGATGGGGCGTCTTGACGAAGGTGCCGAGCAGGGGCGCGCCCGCGACCAGCTGCGTCTTGAAGTCGGCCGCGACGCTCATCGGCTTTTCCAAAGGCGGTCCGACGCGATGGCCGCGCCCTCAACCAGGGCCCCCAGCTTGGCCCAGGCGATGTCGGGATCGACGGGGCCGAAGCCGGCGAAGGTGCCGAAGCCGCAGTCGGCCCCCGCCAGCACCCGTTCGCGCCCGACCAGGTGGGCGTAGCGTTCGATCCTTTGCGCCACCAGTTCGGGATGCTCGATGAAGTTGGTGGTGGAATCGATGACGCCGGGGATGATGACGAGGTCGTCCGGCAGCGCGTTGTCCTGAAACCAGGTCCATTCGTGGGCATGGCGCGGATTGGCCGCCTCGAACAAGATGGCCCCGACCTTCGCGCGACGGGCGAGGCCGAAGACGGTCTCGAACGGGGCGTCGCAGTGGTGCGGCCCCTCATAGTTGCCCCAGCAGACGTGCATGCGGACGCGGTTGCGCGCCACATTTGCCAGCGCAGCGTTGAGCGCCTCCAGATGGCCCTCGCAGGCCTTCACATAGTCGGCCTCGGGCAGATCCTTGAACATCATGTGGCGGCCGACGCCGAGATCCGGACTGTCGATCTGGAGGATGAAGCCCGCGCGGACGATGGCCTCGTATTCGGTGCGCATGGCCTCCGAGAGCGCCTCCAGATAGGCATCCTGCGATGGGTAGTGACCGTTCGGCTGGAAAAGGGCGATGACCCCGGGCGAGGCCGCGTTTAGGAACGCCTCGACCGGCCCGGCCCGGCCGACAGCGGCAGACATGTTGGCGATGTCGGCATCCAGCGGGCCGTCGTCCTTGACCGCGATGGGCCCCACGCACATGGGGCGGTGATAGGTCGGGGTGCCGCCGCCGGAGGCCTGTCGGGCGAGGAAGTTGGGGAACTTTTCCAGATCCTGGGGCGCGCGACGCGGGCTGTCGCCGCCGAAGCCGCTGAGCCGGTCCTTTACATAGGTGGCGTAGGAGATCTTGCTCATCTCCCCGTCCGAGACCACGTCCAATCCCGTCTCGACCTGACGGGCCACGGCAGTCGCGACGGCCTCGGCGACCACCGCCTCGAAGGCGGCGGCGTCGAAGACGGGGTCCTCGCCCTCACGCGCGAACAGGCCGTCGGCGACGACGGCAGGGCGCGGCAGACTGCCGACGTGGGTGGTCAGGATGCGGTCGGTCGAGGTCTTCATGTGGGCTCCAGCTGACGACACAGCGCGTTGATCTCGGCGGCCACGGCTGCGGGGGCCTCCAGTGGGGCCATGTGGCCGCAGTCGGGAATCAGGACGAGACGACCGTGAGGCACGGCGGCGGCGAGACGCCGGGTAGCCTCGGGCGGGGCCAGGCCATCGGCCTCACCTGTTACGACAGTGACGGGCATGGTCAGGGCGGGAAGCAATGGCGTCGGATCGGGCCGCAGCATCAGGGCCTGCACGTGGCGGCGGAACTGGAGCGACCCGGCCTCGAGCGCCATGTCGAAGACCAGCCGCCGCTCGGCCTCGTGCGCCTGGGGCTCGGCAAAATAGAGGGGTTTGAGTTCCTCGCGGACCAGCCGGGCGAAGCCGCCGGCGTCGGCCGTGGCGATTTGGCGCAAACGGCGTTCGGAGCGGTCGGGTGTCTCGGGCTCGGCGTGGGTGTCGATCAGGATTAGGCCAGCGATCCGGCCGGGGGCACGGGCCGCTGCGACCATCGCCGCCATACCTCCCATTGAGAATCCCGCCAGCACGAACCGTTCCGGCCCCTCGGCCAGGATGCGCTCGGCCATGGCCTTGATGGTGTCGTCTTCGCCGAAGTCGACAGTCACGATCGTCCCGGCCAGCAAGGGTGTCACCGCTGACCAGAGGCGGTCGTCGCACAGCAGGCCCGGCGCCAGGACGACCGGGATCATCCCCCGCTCGGGGCCAGACGGGCGGAGCGGCCGGGCACGATCTCGCCGCAGAACAACCGCCGCTCGGGGGCCAGGTCCGGATCCTCGATACGGGCGAACAGCATCTCGACGGCGGCGGCGGCCAGCGCCCCGATGGGCTGGCGCACCGTGGTCAGCTGATAAGCCAGCCAGCGCCCGGCGTTGAAGCCGTCGAAGCCCGCCACCGAGACGTCCTCTGGCACGCGCAGGCCGTGCTTCAGCCGCGCCGCGTCCATCGCACCGAGTGCCATGGCGTCGTTGGCGCACAGGACGACGTCGAACCGCTCGCCCCCGGTCCACAGCCGCCCGAAGGCCTCGATCCCGCTCTCATAGCGATAGTCGCCGGGTGTCACTGCCGTGATGCAGCCGCCCAGCCGCTCCAGCGTCGCACGTGCTCCCGCCGCCCGCTGCTGCGCCACCTCCGAGCCGTCCGGGCCGGTGATCATGGCGAAGCGGCGATGCCCCGCCTGCCATAGCCGGTCGACCAGCCGGCCTTCGCCGTCGGCGTGATCCACAGCGACAGAGTTGCCCGCATGATGGGGCGGCGCGCGGTTGTAGAAGATCACGGGCGTGCGGTGCAGCTCGAAGTCCTCCAGCTGCTCAGCCGTCATGGCGGTGGCGGCGATGACGCCGTCGACCTGGAAGCTCCAGAGCTGTTCAAGGGCGGTGCCGACCTCGGCCAGGTTCTCGACCGTGATCAGCAACACGCGCGCGCCGCGTTTGGCGACCTCGGCGGTGATCTCCACCATGATCTCGGGGTAGTACAGGCTGGCCATGGCCGGCAGGATCAGGCCGACCAGATTGGACCGCCGCGTGATCAGCCCGCGCGCGATGGCGTTGGGGCGATACCCGAGCGACCGCGCCGCCTCCAAGATGCGTTCGCGGGTTTCATCCGAGACGCTGCCGCCGGGCGAGAAGGCACGGCTGACCGCCGACTGGGAAACGCCCGCGAGCCTGGCCACATCATAACTGGTGGCGCGTCCGGCGCGGCGGTCGGGGTCTCTGGGGGCCATGGGCTTAGGCGGCTTCCTTCTGGCCGTAACGGCGCACCCGGATATCGGCCTGTTCCTTGTGTCCCGCAAACCCTTCGAGCGCGCACAGCCGCGAGCAGTACTCCCCGACCATGACACTGGCCTCTTCGGTCAGGACCTTCTGATAGGTGCAGGTCTTCATGAACTTACCCACCCACAGGCCACCCGTATAGCGCGCCGAGCGCATGGTCGGCAGGGTGTGGTTGGTGCCGATGACCTTGTCGCCGTAGCTGACGTTGGTCAGGTGGCCGAGGAACAAAGCCCCGTAGTTGGTCATGTTGCCGAGGAAATAGTCTGGGTCGCGGGTCATAACCTGGACGTGCTCCGAGGCAATCTGGTCGGCGATTTCGACCATCTCGGCCTCACTGTTGGCGAGGATGATCTGGCCGTAGTCGCGCCAGGCGACCGAGGCGATCGGGGCGGTCGGGAGCCACTTCAGCTGGCGTTCGATGGCCTCGACCGTGTCGTGGGCGAGTTTTTCTGACGTGGTCAGGAGGATGGCGGGGCTATTCGGGCCATGTTCGGCCTGGCCGAGCAGGTCTGCGGCGCACAGGTCGCCGTCCACGCTGTCGTCGGCAATGACAAGCGTCTCGGTCGGCCCGGCCAGCAGGTCGATGCCTACGCGGCCGAACAGCTGGCGCTTGGCCTCGGCTACGTAAGCGTTACCGGGTCCGACCAGCATGTCGACCGGCTCGATGTCGCCGCCGGGAGCCCCCTTGGCACCCAGCGCCATCAGGCCGATCGCCTGCACGCCGCCCAAGGCGAGGATGGCGTCGGCACCGGCCATGTGCTGGGCCACCACGATCGCCGGATTGGCCTGGCCTTCATATGGCGGAGCGGCCGACAGGATGCGCTTGACCCCCGCCACCTTGGCCGTGACTACGCCCATGTGGGCCGAGGCCACCAGCGGATACTTGCCGCCGGGCACATAGGCACCGACCGCGTTCACCGGTGTGTTCTTGTGACCCAGGATAACGCCTGGCAGGGTCTCGACCTCGACATCTCTCAGTGCGTCCTTCTGGATCTGTGCGAAGTTCCTGACCTGTGCCTGGGCAAACGCGATGTCTTCGATGGTGCGGTCCGACAGGGCGGCGTAGGCGGCCCTGATCTCGTCCTCGCTGAGACGGAAATCCTCGCGGTCCCAACGGTCGAGGTCGCGGGAGTAGCGGCGCACCGCCTCCATGCCCTCCGCCTCGATGTCGCCCAGCATCCGCTCGACGGTCTCGCGCACGCGGGCCCCGTCGGCCTTGACGGCTTCGACTGAGCGGCCTTCCTTCAACCATTGGGCCATGTGTCTCTCCCTCAAGGACGCTTGCGCGGCGCATCGAATTGAAGTCAGTCTAGGTTTGTTGCATTCGAATGCAAGAGAGGTGTTCGAAGCGGCGACGGAGGATGCGATGAGGCTCGGTCTGACGGTCAAGGCGGCATGAGCGACCTTACAGGCCGGCGCATCCTGATCACAGGGGCCGGGCGTGGGCTGGGCCGTGCCTGCGCCCAAGCCGTGGTCGACGCGGGCGGAGAGGTCATCGCCGTGGCCCGGTCCTCGGCCGATCTGGTCGACCTGGCCGACAGCCGCCCGGGCCGGATCGAGACCTGGACGATGGACGTCGCCGACCCGACCTTCCACGCCCGCCTCGCCGGCCTGCCGCGTCTGGACGGTCTGGTGAACAACGCCGGCTTCAATCGGCCCCAGCCCTTCACCCAGGTCGATGTCGAGACGCTCGACGGCATGCTGGCGCTGAACGTCCGCGCCGCCTTTCTGACCGCCCAGGCGGCGGCGAAGGTGATGGCGGCCCAAGGCTCCGGCGTCATCGTCAACATGACGTCTCAGATGGGCCACGTCGGCTCGCCGGGCCGCACCGTCTACTGCCTGACCAAGCACGCGCTTGAGGGCCTGACCAAGGCCGCCGCCGTCGAACTGGCGCCCCACGGCGTCCGCGTGGTCAGTCTGGCCCCCACCTTCATCGAGACGCCGATGACCGCCCCGATGCTGGCCGACGAGGCGTTCGGCAGGTTCGTGCTAGACCGCATTCCCTTGGGCCGCGTTGGCACAGCGGCCGAGGTGGCAGCGGCCTGCGTCTTCCTGCTGTCGCCCGCCGCGTCTCTGGTCACCGGATCCAGCCTGCTTGTCGATGGAGGCTGGACCGCCCAATGACGAACGAAGACCGCAAACGCCTGATCTGGACCCTGTTCCAGCGTCTGGACGCCACCGACGTAGGTGGGGCCGCCGCCCTGTGGCGCGCCGCGATGACGCCCGACGCCGTCTTCCACGCCGTCCACCCGATGAACGATCTTCAGGGGGCAGAGGACCTGATCGCCGGCCTGGTCGGACCGCTGCGCGCCGCCATCCCGGACCTGCAGCGCCGCACCTATGCCCTGATGGCGGGGCGCTTCATGGACGCCGACTGGGTCTGCGCGCTCGGCGTGTTCGAGGGGACGATGACCGGCACCTGGCTGGGCATTCCGGCGACTGACGGCCTGATCAATCTGCGCTTCGGCGAGTTCTACCGTATCGAGGACGACCGGATCGCCGAGGTCTATGCCATCCACGATCTGATCGACCTGATGCGCCAGGCCGGGATCAACCCTCTGCCTGCGCCACCTGCCGGCGTCCCTGACATCTTCCCCGCCCCTGTCACCCAGGACGGCGTGCGCTTCGACCCGGCACCTCAGGGCGAGACTGACGCCTCTCTCGCCCTGGTCGAGGCCATGATCTTCGGCCTGCACAAGTTCGCCGAGGGCGACCTGAAGCGCATGGGAATGGAACAGTACTGGAGCCCGCAGATGCTGTGGTACGGCCCTGGCGGCATCGGCTCGAACCGGGGCGTGACGGGCTTTCAGCGCTATCACCAGAAGCCCTTCCTGACGGCCTTCCCGGACCGGGTCGGGGGCAATCACAAGGCGCGGTTCGCCGACGGGGCCTATGTCGCCTCGACCGGCTGGCCCAGCATCACCGCCACCCACGCCGGTCCCTGGCTGGGCGTGCCCGGCACTGGCCGCCAGATTACCATGCGGGTCATGGACTGGTGGCGGCGAGAGGGTGACGCGCTGAAGGAAAACTGGGTCTTCATCGACGTGCCTCACGTCATGCTGCAATCCGGCCACGACATCTTCAGTAAGCTGAACGCGGGAGACGCGGCATGACTTTCTCCGCCCTCGACTGGGGCATCGTGCTCGTCTTCATCGCCGCCAATCTGGTGATGGGCTGGGTGCTGGGCCGAGGCGTCAAGACGGCCAAGGAGTTCAACGTCGGCTCGGGCAAGACGCCCTGGTGGGCCATAGGCGTCTCGGTGATCGCCACCTACATCAGCGCCCTGTCGTTCCTGGGCGCGCCGGCCTGGGCCTATTCGGACGGGCTGGCGGCGCTGGCCATCCATCTGAACTATCCGATCGTCATTCTGGGCGTGACGGCGTTCTTCCTGCCGTTCTTCTACAACTCTGGCGTCGCCTCGATCTACGAATACCAGGAGCGGCGTTTCGGCACGACGTCGCGCGCGGTCATGTCGACCATCTTCCTGGTGACCCAGGGCCTGTCGACGGGTGCCATCCTGTACGCCACCGCGCTCGTGCTGCAGTTCATCACGGGCATTCCAATCCCCTGGGCCATCGTCACCATCACCATCCTGGCCCTGATCTATACGACAATGGGCGGCATGCTGGCGGTGATCTGGACCGATGTGTTCCAAGCGGTCGTCCTGTTCGGCGGGGCCATCGTCATCATGATTGCCCTGTTCATCCTGATGCCGGAACCGATCGGCGAGGTGCTGGCCAATCTGAAGGCGGCGGGCCGCCTCAGCGCCATCGACCCGACGCTGGACGCCACCGTGCCAACGACCATCTGGTCCGGGCTGATCGGCATGACCCTGTTCCACGTCACCGTCTATGGCGCGAACCAGATGATGGTGCAGCGGACGCTGGGCGCGAAGTCGATCGGCGACGCTAAGAAATCCTATCTGCTGATGGGCTATGCGGCCTTCCCGATCTATTTCCTGTTCTTCTTTATTGGCGTGCTGGCCTGGGGCTACTACCAAGGGCGACCGTTCGAGAACACGAACGAGATCATCCTGCAGTTCGCGCTGGATTCGCGGATTCCGGGACTGCTGGGAATCCTCGCCGCCGCGGTGCTGGCCGCGTCAATGTCGACGCTCAGTTCGGCCTTCAACAGCATGGCCACCGCCAGCGTCGTCGACTTCTACGAACGGTACTTCAAGAAGGGCGCCTCGGACGCCCACTACCTCGGAGCGACCCGCGTCATGACCTTGGTCTGGGGTGGGATCATCATTGTTCCGGCCATCCTCTACGCCAACTCTTCAGGCTCGATCCTCGAGGTGCTGTCCAAGATCGGCAGCTACTTCGTCGGGGCCAAGCTGGGCATGTACGGCCTGGGCTTCTTCTCCAAACACACCACTGAGCGCGGCCTGCTGGTCGGGGTCTTTGTCGGCTTCGTCGTGATCTGGGCGGTGGCCACGCAGACTGACATCGCCTGGCCGTGGTACTGCCTGATCGGCGGGGGGGCGACGATGAGCGTCGGCTGGATCGCCAGCCGGCTGCTCACCGGCAAACAGGCGGAGTGGTCGCCCTATTCCATCCCCGGCCAGCGCGCCCGCTTCCAGCGCTCTGGAGCTCCGACCTCGGTCGACGGATGGAGCACCGTTCCCGGCAGAATCGACCCGCAGAGCCTTTGGCTGGTCGGCTATCTGGTCCTGACGATCGTGGGCCTCCTTGTTCTCGAGCGGTTTGTTTGACGCTGACGCAACCGTGCGGTCCCAGGCAGCGGTAAGTGGATGGCATGCTCCGGGGGCTTCATTTTTTTTGGTGCGCTGGGCCAAAGTCGTGTTTCTGGCTCACCAACGATGACCGCTTCTGGCGCAATTCGGTATCTTTGCCTGCCGACTAGCCTTTCAGGCGCCAAGACACCCTTCCAGACTTGACGTGACCCCCGTTTCTCATCCAGCCATAACGAGAGTCCTTGGGTGATCTGAGCTGGGGTTGGTGGGGTTGGCAAGAGGCCGGTCTGCGCAGCTTTCAACTCGCGCAGCAGGCCGGCCGAT
>JADCBH010000400.1 GCA_020253595.1 Brevundimonas sp. | reverse complement strand
ACGTCACGCGAGATGTTGGTCAGCTGGAAGGCCAGACCGAGATCCTGGGCTCGACGCAGGGTCTCTGGATCCGTCACCCCCATGACCCGCGCCATCATCACCCCGACCACGCCGGCGACGTGCCAGCAGTAGGTCATGACGTCATCCAGCGTGCGGTAATCCCGGTGCTCGACGTCCATGGCAAAGCCGTCGATGAGGTCCATCGCCCAGTGTTCCGGCAAGCGATGGCGGATCGCGACCCGTTGAAAGGCGGCGAAGACGGGATCCGACATGGCTTCGCCCGTCATGGCGCGTCGTGTCAGGTCGTAAAGACGTTCGAGCCTGCGCCTTTGCTCCTCGGGCGTCAGGGCCTCGTGGGCAAAGCCGTGGTCCTGCCCATCGATTTCGTCATCGCAGGCGCGGCACCAAGCATAGAGCAACCAGGCGTCCTCGCGCACCTTTGGGTCGAACAGTCGAGAGGCCGAGCGGAAGCTCTTGGACCCCTTGACGATCGACGCCTTGGACGCGGCGAGGACGGCGTCAGTCATCGTGCTTCGGCCTGCTCCAGCATGAGGCCCGCGGTCGCCTTGGCCGAACCGACCACGCCGGGAATGCCCGCGCCCGGATGGGTGCCTGCGCCCACGATGTAGAGGTTGGGAATGACGTCGTCCCTGTTGTGCGGCCGGAACCAGGCGCTCTGGGTCAGGATCGGCTCCAGCGAGAAAGCCGAACCCAGGTGGGAGTTCAGATCATCCTTGAAGTCCTGGGGGGTCCAGATGCGCGTCGTCACGAGGTCACGGCGCAGGTTCGGCATGTAGCGTTCTTCGAGGTAGTCGATAATCTTCTCGCGGTATTCGGGACCCTTCACTGACCAGTCGATGTCGGCTGCCCCAAGGTGCGGCACGGGCGAAAGCACGTAGTGGCTCGACTGTCCCGGAAGGGCCATCGACGGGTCCGTCGCGCACGGCGCATGAAGATAAAGCGAGAAGTCCTCGGGCAGCTCGGGTCCGGAGAAGATCTCCGAGATCAGTCCCCGATAGCGCGCGCCGAAGCAGATCGTGTGGTGCGCCAGCTGCGGCTGCGGCGTGGAAACGCCGAAATGCAGCACAAACAGTGACATGGAGAACCGCTTGGACTTCAAGGACTTCGTCTTCGCCTTGCCACGTGGCGTCCGCCCCAGAAGCTTGTCGTAGGTATGAACGACGTCGGCGTTGGACGCGACCATATCCGCCGGAATCGTCTCACCGCCTTCAAGGGTGACCCCGATTGCGCGTTCACCCTCGGTCTCGATCCGTTCGACCGCGCTGTTCAGCAAGACAGTGCCGCCGAGGTCCTCGAAAAATCGGACAAGGCCGGCGATCAGCGCGCCAGTGCCGCCCCGAGCGAACCAGACGCCGCCGCGGCGCTCAAGCGCATGGATCAGGGAATAGACCGAGCTCGATTTGAACGGATTGCCCCCGACCAGAAGCGTATGGAAGCTGAACGCCTGACGCAGGTGGGGATCCTCAATGTAGCGTGCGACCATCTCATAGACGCTGTTCCATGCCTCAAGCCGTGCCAGAACTGGAGCGGCCTTCATCATCGTCCAGAAGGACTGGAACGGGACCGAACCCAGCTTGATGTAGCCTTCCTGGTAGAGTTCTTCCGAGTGCGCGTGGAAGCGCCGGTAACCCTCGACATCGGCCGGATTGAGGGCCGCCATCTGGCGCTCCATCGCCGCCTGGTCATTGTTGTAGTCGAAGCTGGTGCCGTCCTCCCAGCACAGGCGGTAGAACGGATCGACCGGCATAAGCTCGACGTAGTCCTTGAGCTCCGATCCGGTACCCTCGAACAACTCGGTCAGACAATCCGGATCGGTGATGACCGTCGGGCCGGCATCAAACGTGAAGCCCTTCTCATGCCAGACGTAGGCGCGTCCTCCCGCCTTGTCGCGCTTCTCGACCAGAGTGGTCTGCACGCCCGCGCGCTGAAGCCGTATCGCCAGTGCGATGCCGCCGAATCCGGCTCCGATGACCACCGCACGCTTTGCTGCAACGTCTCTCATCAACGACTTCCCCGTCCTGTCTCGCGGACCTGCCGCAGCGCCCGACCGAAGGGCACGGGCGGTTTTCCCGTTAGGATACGCAACTTGTCGAGCATCGTACTCGTCCCTGCGTAGAAGCGCCGCAGCACCCCGTCCGAAAGGCCGTAGAACCGCTGAAAAACACGCCAGCGCTCATCAGGCCGGGCCGCCCTGAACAGCATGCGGTTCAGCAGGCGATAAAAGGCGCGACCACGCCACAGGTCCTTTGAATGGGACTCTGTAAGCCTTCGGAGAGCCGCAGAAGACAGGTCCTCCTGCTCGGCAATCATCCGTGCAAGGCGCACAGCGTCCGGAAGGGAGTAGCCGGTCACCGGATGAAACAGCCCGGCCAGAAGTCCGGCCCGGGCAACAGGGGGACCGTCCGCCCAGAAGGCATCAATGTCCCCGTCGAGCGCGATAGGTAGAACGCCTTCTTCCTCGGCGACCACAGCCTCGATCGTCCAGCCGCGCGAACGGACATAGTCATCGATCCGCTGCTTCAAGGCGGGCCGGTCGAGGTTCGGCTGGTCGGCATAGTAGGTGTCCTCGACAAGCACGGTGCGGTCGTCAAATGGAAGCAGATAGACGAACCGGTACGCGCCGAACTGCTCCACCGTCGCGTCCATGATCGTCGGTCGGGTCAAGCCATGGGGTGCGGCGAGGCGGAACGTCCGGCCGACGAAGTTCTGCCAACCCAGAAGGAGGGCGTCGGTTGGTCTGGGCCCTCGGGCATCGATGACGCCAGCGGCACCCAGGCGACGCTGGTCGGCCAGAGTGACGCCCTGGGCATCCACATGAACGGCTTCGCCAATGATGAGACGGTCACCCAGAAGTGCGGAGACGGCCATGTGCAGTCGCTCAGATGTCAGGCTGCTGTAGCCGGTTTGGAGCGTTCGACTGCGGTGCGGAAAGAAAACGTCATAGCCGGCGGGCCAGCGATGGGCGATCGCCGGGGCCAGCCAGTCCATGTCTTCGGATGCGATGTCGCTGTCGAAAATGGACCAGGTATGATTGCCGCCCAGCGAACCCTCACGTTCGATCACGGCCACGCGTATCTCCGGCCGGTCAAGTGCCAGACGCCATGCAATCAGGCAGGAGGCGAGACCGCCGCCAACAAGGACAAGGTCAAACTCGGCCGCTTCAGCGCTCATCCGGCTACCGGTCGGTCGCAAAGGGTGCCAGCCGCAGATTCTGTCAGCCTGTCACGATCCAGTCGTCCAAACCTGATCATGCCCCTGTCCCCTCCGGTCTCAGTTACACGCCCGGCCCAAGCTCGCCGGGTCGCCTCGAGTCCCAAGACTTCTAAGGCCAGACCGCGGCAAACGTGAGCCGTTTTCGCGCGTTCTCGACGGCACCGATGCGTGTTGACTACTGAACAGCGCTTTGGCCCAGCCGCCAGCCGATACGATGGCCGCGCGCCCTTGCCAAGAGCTGCGTCGCCGCAAGACGTCCGGACAAGGTGGCCATGGGAATACCCGGTCCCGGATGAACGCCACCGCCTGCGAGATAGAGGCCTTCGAGACCGCTTTCTGGGCCAGGACGCTGGAAGCTACCCATCAGACCGTGATTGGCGCGGCCGTAGAGCGCCCCCCCGCTCGCAGGGAAGAGACGCTCGAAGTCGTCAGGACCGGTTGCCGCGATGGCCTCCTCATGTGCCACAACAGTCAGACCACAACGCTCCAGCATCGCCCAGGCTCGGCCACGCAACTCCTCCAGCTTCGACGGGCCGAAGGCCCCCTTACCCCCGATCGCGGGAGCATTGACCAGAAGCAACAACCGCTCCTTCTGACCAACCGGGAGCTGGTCATCCTGGCGATCCTGGGCGCAGATATAGACCGTCGGTTCGGCGCACATTTCCCGCCGGCTGAAGATCGCTCGGAACTCCTCTTCGTAGCTATCCGAAAAGAAGACAGAGTGATGAGAGAGCGGGAACCCTTCCGTCCGCGCTTCGACACACCAGGTGACCGCCGAGAGTGAGCGCCCGACGACAGGAACCGGCTTGGGTCCCGCTGGCCTCCCCTCGGCGAGCAAGTCCCGCCCGAGAGCGGAGACATCGCCGTTGAAGACGATGGCCCCGCCTTCCAGGGTCTCTCCGGACGCCAGTCGGACGCCGGAGACACATCCGCCCGCGTGAATTATCGAAACGACATCCTCGGCATAACGAAACTCGACTCCCAGCGAGCGGGCCAGAGCCTCCATGCCGCGGGCGACCTGGATCATCCCGCCCTCAACAAACCAGACACCGTCCTTCTCGACATGGGCGATCAGCATCAGGGTCGCCGGCGCCGCAAAGGGTGATGAGCCCGTATAAGTGGCGTAGCGCCCGAAAAGCTGACGCAGCCTCGGGTCACGGAAGTAGCGCCCCAGTTCCGCCCAGAGCGTTCTGTGGGGCGCGGTATCCAGCAGGGCCGGCAACCCCGCCAGCCCGACCCGGACGGGCATGTCGAGGAGCCCAGGACGCTGGGCCGAGATGAAGGAGTCCCTCAGAACGCTATAGATGGCCTCGCTGCGCCCACAGAATGCGCGATAGCCCTCGGCTGCGGCCTTCCCGGCGAAGTCCCCGATGGCTGCAATCGAACGCTCCGTGTCAGCGAACAGGTCCAGTCGTGACCCATCGGT
>JADCBH010000040.1 GCA_020253595.1 Brevundimonas sp. | reverse complement strand
CGCCGTCCGCCAGGGCCCCGCGCCACTCCACCCGGATCGTCGCGGGTACCTGAAGCCAGGTGCGACCCGTTGCGGCGATCGCTGCCATATCTGTCGCGCCGTATCCTGCGGCATAGGCCCCGAAGGCACCGGCCATCGGCGTATGGCTGTCGCCCCCCGCCACGAGCATGCCAGGCCGCACCAGTCCTCGTTCGGCCAGCAGCATATGGCCGATGCCCTCCATGTCGTAGAAGCGGACCACGCCATGTTCGGCTGCGAACCGGCGCGTCAGGCTCAGGATCGCCGCGCTTTCGGCGTCCACGGCGGGGACATAGTGATCCGACGCGATCACGACCTTGGACGGATCCCACAGACCGCGCCCCAGCTCCGCCAGCATCGGCGCCCAGCGGCGTGGGCCGGAGCTGTCATGGGCGAAGCACAGGTCCACCTCTGCTGTCACCAGATCGCCCGCGCGCGCGTCTTCGCGGCCCGACGCCTTGGCGGCGATCTTCTCGACGAGCGTGCGACCCCTTGTGGCGTTGGCCCCAGCCATCCGAACCCCGTAGCGGCGCGGGTGGACCGCGCAAAAGATATAATCTTATATCATTTGCTCTTGCGGGCTTGCCAAGGCAATTCCGCCGGTGAAACGACGAAGGATGGCCTTGATGGCTGACGGCAGCGCGCATTCGACCCAGACCTACCGCTGGGACGACCCTTTTGATCTGGACGGTCGCCTGACGGACGACGAGCGGATGATCCGCGACGCGGCGCGGTCCTATGCGCGGGACCGGCTTCTGCCGCGCGTGGTCGCGGCGTTTCGCGACGAGGTCTTCGACCGCGCCATCATGACCGAGATGGGCGAGATGGGCTTCCTGGGGGCCATGCTGCCCGAGCAGTACGGCGGCGCGGGCGCCAGCCACGTCGCCTACGGCCTGATCGCGCGCGAGATCGAGGCGATCGACAGCGGCTATCGCTCGGCCATGAGCGTGCAGTCGTCGCTTGCCATGTATCCGATCTATGCCTTCGGGTCGGAGGAACAGCGCATGCGCTTCCTGCCCCGCATGGCAGCCGGTGAGCTGATCGGCTGCTTCGGTCTGACCGAGGCCGATGGGGGCTCGGACCCCGCCTCGATGAAGACGAAGGCGGTCAAGGTCGAGGGCGGCTATCGCCTGAACGGCGGCAAGTACTGGATCACCAACTCGCCGATCTCGGACCTCGCCATCGTCTGGGCCAAGCTGGATGACGTCATCCGCGGCTTCATCGTTGAACGTGGCATGGACGGCTTCACCACCGGCAAGATCGGCGACAAGCTGAGCCTTCGCGCCTCCATCACCGGCGACATCGGCCTGAACGACGTCTTTGTGCCGGAGGAAAACCTGCTGCCGGGGGTGAAGGGCCTGCGCGGGCCCTTCTCCTGCCTCAACAAGGCCCGCTACGGCATCGCCTGGGGATCCATGGGGGCCGCCGAGTTCTGTCTGCATGCGTCACGGGATTACGTCGCCGAGCGCATGTTGTTTGGCCGACCCCTGTCCAGCCGCCAGCTGGTGCAGAAGAAGCTGGCCGACATGTCGACCGAGATCGCGCTCGGCTTCGAGGGCGCCTATGCGCTGGGCCGCCTGCTGGACACCGGGGCCTTCGTGCCCGAGGCCATCTCGATGATGAAGCGCAACAACTGCGGAAAGGCCCTGGCCATCGCCCGCGAGGCCCGCGACATGCACGGCGGCGCGGGCATCACCGGCGAGCTCCACGTCATGCGCCACGCCATGAACCTGGAGACCGTCAACACCTACGAAGGTGCCCACGATGTCCACGCCCTGATCCTGGGGCGGGCGATCACCGGAGAAAGCGCGTTCTGATCGACCGCCTTGGGCGACCGGAACGTCTATCATGGTCGGTCGAGGTCGTCCCGCCCGAGAGTGGAATGGTAGCCTGACCTCACTCCTGGGGGGTTGCCGTATCGGTTGGGCCCCGGGGTCCCTTTCAGGAAACCGAACGTCACGAGGAAGACGACAGAAAGGATCAGTTGCAGGACACCGGCGATCCCAAGACCGACCACTTCAGGGGCGTCTTCCGGTACCCCACGCAACGAGATCGATGCGTCCCAAATGTTGGTTGCAACGCTGAACGCCATGGAGATCAGGAACCAACCTCCTGACATGTTCCGGTCGTGCGAACGGCGAACACCCACAGCAGCGAGGGGCCAGCCGAAAGCGATCAAGATGACGACCGAGAAAATCGCTACGGCCAAAGTCCGTTGTTCGGGCCCGACCACCGGTTCGCGCAAGGCGGAAAGCACTATGCCGCCGAGAACCACCACCAGCGCCTGCAACAGCGCCATCGCGATCCAGATGGTCCAGAAATCGCGCCGCGACGCACGACCCTTGAAGGAGAACGGATCCACGCGAAACGCCCCGCAGCAATTCTCTCTAAAGTGGCACGGATAGCGTTGGGTGGCAAGAACGTCGGGTTACTCTGGCGTGCCTTGTTCACCCAAATTCCACCAGCACATCATCCGCCGCCACCGGATCACCCGCCTTCGCCGCCACGGCCTTCACCACGCCGTCGCGTTCGGCCTTGAGGATGTTCTGCATCTTCATGGCCTCGATGATGGCCACGGTCTCGCCCGCCTTGACCTCCTGGCCGACGGTCACGGCGATCGAGACAACCAGCCCCGGCATGGGGGACTGGATCAGCCTGGAGGTGTCGGCAGCCGCTTTTTCGGGCAGGCGGGCGAACAGCTCGGCCTGACGGGGGGTAAAGACGCGTACCCGAGCCTTGGCCGCGCCCGAGCGCACGGTCCAGCCGTCGGCGGTCCTGGCGACCTCGGCGGTGAAGGGCTGGTCGTCCAGCACGGCGCGGAACTGGGCCATCCCGGGTCGCCAGTCTATGTCGGACAGGCGCAGCGTGCGGTCCTCTCCGGCCAGATCCAGCGTCAGGACCTCGTCCTCGTCATAGCCCAGCGAGACGCCACGGGCCTCGCGGTCGACGAGCACGATCCAGTCGGTGCGGTCGGACGGATCGCCGGATTGTTCGGCGGCGATCTCGTTCATGGCGCACGCGGCAGCGATCATGACGTCGACGCGGCGCCGGTCCGGCGCGGCGCCTTTGAAGCCCTCGGGGAACTCGTCCTTGATGTAGCTGGTCGACAGGGCGCCGGAGCGGAACCGCTCCTGATCCATGACGGCCGCGAGGAACGGCACATTGTGCCCCACGCCCGCCAGATGGGTGTCCTCCAGTGCCCGACGCATGCCGTCGACCGCCGCGATCCGGGTCGGAGCCCAGGTGTTCAGCTTGGCGATCATGGGATCGTAGAACATCGAGATCTCGTCGCCCTCGCGGACGCCGGAATCGTTGCGGACGACGTATCCGTCCTGTTCGCCCTCCTCTGGCTGCTCGTAGCGAACGAGGCGGCCGATCGAGGGCAGGAAGCCGCGAAAGGGGTCCTCGGCGTAGATGCGGCTCTCGATGGCCCAGCCGTTGATGGCCAGCTGGTCCTGGGTGAAGGGCAGACGCTCGCCCGCCGCCGACCGGATCATCTGCTCGACCAGATCGACGCCGGTGATCAGCTCGGTCACCGGATGCTCGACCTGCAGCCGGGT
>JADCBH010000004.1 GCA_020253595.1 Brevundimonas sp. | reverse complement strand
GCTCTTCCGATCTCGACGGTCTGCGGGTCCGGGCCTCCTACTCGGAAGGCTTCCGGGCCCCGAACCTGGAACAGGTCAACACCGCCACTTACGGCCGCCTGTCGACCAACCAGGACTATATCCGCTGCGAGGCCGATCTGCGGGCTCGCCGCATCGCGACCTTCGGCGCCTGCTCGCGCTCCATCGGGGCTTCGCTGCTGGTGTCGGGCAATCCGGACCTGAAGCCGGAGGAGAGCACCAACCAGTCCTATGGCGTGGTGTTCCAGCCGCAGTTCCTGCCCGAAAGCTGGGGTGACTTCACCCTGACGGTGGATCGCTGGCGCATCCAGCAGACCGACATCGTCGGTCTGTTCGGCGGGCTGAACGCGGTGGTCACCGACTATGCCGAGCGCGTTCAGGGGCGTTCCAACCCCCTGGTGACGCGCGCTGCACCGAACGTGGATGACATCGCCCTGTTCGCCGGCACCGGCATCGCGCCGGTGGGCCAGATCATTTCGATCAGCGACCGCTTCGTGAACCTGCTGCCGCAGGACGTCGAGGGTCTGGACATTGGCTTCAACTGGCGTCTGCGCAACACGCCGCTGGGATCGTTCCGCGTCAACATCGACGCGGCCCAGCTGATCAAGTTCGGGCGCGAGCCCGGTCCGCAGGTGGATGCCCTGTATGAAGCCCGCAACGCAGGCATCATCAATGCGGCGACGCCTCTGCCGGAATCGTCGGACCTGATCGCCCAGAACGGGCGGCCGGAATGGCGGCTGTCGGGTTCGGTGACCTGGAGCCAGGGGCCGTGGCAGGTCGGGGCCTTCACCCAGTACATCTCGGCCGTGGATGAGACCGGCTTCCTGGATGCGGCCGGAAATCCCTGGGAAGTCGCCAGCCAGATCACCGGCAACCTCTATGGCCAGTACGAGTGGGACGAGAACGCCGGCTTTGCCGCCAATACCCGGCTGCGGGTCGGTGCCCGCAACATCACCAACGAAGGTCCGCCGCTGGCCTCGAGCGGCTATCTGGGCTCGCTCTATCGCCCCTATGGTCGCTACTGGTACGTCAGCCTGACCAAGGAGTTCTGACCCCTGTGATGACGGCCCGCAGCCGAAGCGTCGGCCCGCTGATCGCCCTCGCGGCGGCGGCGGGCCTCGCTGCCGCCTCTCCTGCCTTGGGCCAGGTGGCGGCACCGCGCTCCGAAACCTGTCCGGCAAGCCTGCCCGAAGGCACGCGCTGCTGGTCGGGTCGGGCCGAGAGCGGGGCCTGGTGGTGGTACGCCCGTCCGGCGGAGTGGAACGGTCGGCTGATCCTTCACGCTCACGGAGGGCCGCGACTGGGTGACCCGGAGCGGGCCGAAACCGAGGAAGATCTGGACCGCTTCGCCATGATGGTGGCCGAGGGCTATGCCTGGGCCGGGTCGACCTATCGGCGCGGTGGCTATGGCGTGCGCATGGCGGCCGAGGACACCGACCAGCTTCGACAGATTGTCTGGGATCGTTGGGGCCGGCCGGAGCGGACCCTGCTGCACGGCCAGTCCTGGGGCGGCAATGTCGCGGCCAAGGCGGCCGAGCTGTACGCGGTCGCGACCGATGGGAGCCGCAACTATGACGGCGTTCTTCTGACCAGCGGGGTGTTGGCCGGCGGGACCCGGGCCTATGGCTTTCGAGCCGATCTGAGGGCGGTCTACCAGTTCTACTGCCGCAACCATCCGCGTCCGGATGAGGTCCAGTACCCGCTGTGGCAGGGCTTGCCGCAGGGCGCGGCCATGCCCCGATCTGAGATTGCCGCCCGCGTGAGTGAGTGCACCGGCGTCGGTCGCCCGGTGGCGGAGCGCACGCCCGAGCAGGCCGCGCGTCTTCGCAACATCCTCTCGGTCACGGGCCTGGAAGAGGATCATCTGGTCGCGCACCTCGCCTGGGCTACGAACCTGTTTCAGGACCTGGTCTGGAACCGGCTGGGCGGCCGCAATCCGTTCGACAACATGGGCCGCACCTATCGCGGTTCCGACGACGACCGCGCGCTGAACGAGGGCGTCGAGCGGTTTGCCGCCGATCCGGATGCGCTTTCGGCCCTGGCCTACGACAGCGACCTGAGCGGCGACATCGTCCTGCCGACCGTCACGATCCACGCTCGCTATGATCCGACGGCCTTCGTCGAGCATTCGGCGATGTATGCCAACACGGTCGCCGGGGCCGGACGTTCAGACCTTTTGGTCCAGACCTTCACGACCGAGACTGAACACAGCCGCTTGTCTGCCCCCCAGTACGTCGCCTTGCTGGAGGCGCTCGAGGCCTGGATGGAGACCGGTGAACGGCCGACACCCGCAGGCATCGCCGCAACCTGCGAGGCCCTTGCCCCCCGGATGGGCGAACCATGCCTTTTCGATCCGGAGTTTCAGTCAGAACCCTGACGGGACCGGCCAGGCCAAGGCCTTGCCGGTCGTATCAGATCGCCTTGGCGTGCCGCGGCTCTTCAGCGATCGGGGCGGTGTCGAAGGCTGCGCAGACGAGCCTGACGAAAGGCTGACCCAGCGGCGTGACGGCGATCGCCCCTCCGTCGACGATCACCAGACCGTCGTCGACCAGCGGCTGGAGCGCGGACATGGCGGCGGCGAAGCGGTCGGGCTCGGGGCCATGGCGGCGTTCGACAGCAGGCAGGTAGACGGCGAAGTCGCACATCAGCCGTTCGATGATCTCGGCTCGACGCCGGTCATCGGCGGACAGGGTGATCCCGCGCGCGATGGGCAGTCGGCCCGCTGCGACTGCCGATCGCCACTCCCGCTCGAGCGTGTGATTTTGCGCATAGCCCTGAGGCGTTCGCGAGATGGACGAGGCACCCAGCCCGATCAGGGTCGCCGGATCGGTGGTGTAACCCTGGAAAGAGCGACGCACCCGACCGTTGCGGGCCGCGACCGCGAGGCTGTCATCGGGCAGGGCGAAATGGTCCAGACCGATGGCCTCGTAACCGGCCTGCACCAGCAACTCCGCCGCCGCGTGGCTCTGGTCGAAGCGCTCCGACGTGCCGGGCAGTTCCGCGGTATCGATCAGACGTTGATGCGGTTTCATCCAGGGGACATGCGCATAGCCGAACAGGGCGATGCGATCCGGGCGAAGCGTCAGGATCTGGTCCAGGGTCGACAGGACCTGGGACCGTCCCTGACGGGGCAGGCCATACATCAGGTCCAGATTGACGGAAGGGACGCCAGCCCGCCTGAGCCAGCCGACCGCCCGTTCGACGACCTCGAAGGGTTCGATGCGGTTGACCGCCTGCTGGACCTCCGGCGACAGATCCTGGACGCCCAGGCTGGCGCGGCTCAGGCCCAGCTCCGCCGCCCGCTCGACCCAGCCTGACGTCAGAACGGCCGGGTCCAGTTCGGCCGCGAAGGCCATGTTTTCATCCGGTTGGAACAGCTGCTTAAGCCCTGACACCAGGCGCGACAGCAGATCCGGCGACAGGCTGTTGGGTGTGCCGCCCCCGAGATGGAGGCTGGTGGGGCGCAGCGGCCGACCTAGAGCCTCGGCCACCCTCTCCGCTTCCTTGAGCAGCAGATCGACGTAGCTTGCCATCACATCGAGACGGTTCACCGCGCGGGTGTTGCATCCGCAGTACCAGCACAGCCGCTTGCAGAAGGGGATGTGAGCGTACAGGCCGACCGGCTCGTCCTCCGGCAGGACCCGCAGCCAGTCCGCCCAGGTCTCGGGCCCGACGGCAGGGGTGAACTGAGCCGCCGTCGGATAGCTGGTGTAGCGCGGCGCGCTGACGTCGTAGCGGCGAAGGAGCCTCTGGCGGCGTACGGCCATCAGCGTCTCAGCGCAGGCGGACATCGGCGTCTTCCTCGGGCAGGGACAGACCGGCGTCGCCTTCGTCGGACAGGTGGAACTCGTGCCACATGCCGTTCAGCACGCCGAAGGCAACCGCGAGGCCGAGCCCCAGGATCCAGGCGAAATACCACATGATGCGTCTCCGGTTCGGGGCTCAGTACAGGTCAGGATTGGTGGACAGCGCTGCTGTGGAGGTGCGGCCCCACAGCACGCGGTAGACCCAGGCGGTGTAGGCCAGCACGATCGGCAGGAAGACGATGGTGCAGACCAGCATGATGAACAGGGTCGTG
>JADCBH010000399.1 GCA_020253595.1 Brevundimonas sp. | reverse complement strand
GGAGTGGCGCTCGACCGGTGATATATGGGACGGCCGCCCGTCGCAGGGACGAAGCGGCTGATTCGCTCTGGGGGGAGCCATATGCCTGATCAAGTCACCGTAACGACAAGGACATCCTGGTTCAGCCGCGTCGGCTCCGCCTTCGCGGGGGTCCTCGTCGGCATCGTCATGATCTTCGCCTGCGTCTGGGGGTTGGCCTGGAACGAGGGCAACGCGATCAAGGTCGAGAAAGGATTGAATGAGGGGGCGGGGCTGGTCGTGGAGGCCGCCGCAGAACCCATCGACCCTGCGAATGACCAGAAGCTCGTGCATGTCGTCGGCAACGTCGCCGTAACGGCACCACTCATCGATGAGCAGTTCGGCGTTACCGCTACGGGTGTGCGCCTAGACCGGCAGGTCGAGATGTATCAGTGGCAGGAAGAGTCGCGCTCAGAAACCCGCACCAAACTCGGCGGCGGCGAAGAGACAGTGACCACCTACACCTACACCAAGGTCTGGTCTTCCTCGCCCATCGACTCCAGCGGCTTCCAGTCGCCGGGCGGCCACGAGAACCCTTCGATGACGCTGGAGGCGGATACCACCTTCGCCACGGATGCCACCCTTGGAGCCTTTCAACTGGAAGAGAACGTTCTCGGCCAGATGGATGGAGCCCAGCCGCTTGCGCTTGGTGCTGAGCAAGGCGAAGCCATCCAAGCTGCCGCTGGTCAGGGGCGCAACCTGACCGTCGCCAACAACCAGATCTACATCGGCATCAACCCACAGCTCCCGGCGGTCGGCGACACTCGCGTATCTTATCTGGTCACACCGGCTGGTGAGACCAGCGTGGTGGGTCGTCAGAACGGCGATGGCTTCCTTCCGTACCGCACGCAGAACGGCACGGAGATCCTGATGGTGGCTGCAGGCGACACGCCGGCCGCCGACATGTTCCAGTCCGCGCAGGATGCGAACACTTTCATGGCCTGGGCCATCCGTGTCGGTGGAATCATCCTGCTGATGGTTGGTTTTGGGCTGATCCTCGCGCCCTTCGGTGTGTTGGCCGACGTCCTGCCTCTGGCGGGAACCATCGTACGGATGGGCACGGGGCTCATTGGCTTTGTGCTCGGTCTGCTGGTTGGGACGGTGACGATCGCCATCGCCTGGTTCGCCTTCCGGCCGATCCTGACTGCGGTCATCCTGCTGATCGGCGGTGCCATCGCCTTCGCGGTCTGGCGGTTTGGTCGGGGACGCGCAAAGAAAAAGCTGGCGGCTAAGGAGGCTTCAGCCTCTGCAGCGTGAGCTCCATCAGGGAGCGCTGTGTCTTCGGAACACATGAGACACCAGGGCCCAGTTCACGAGCAAGGACAAGGCGGCTGCCGCAACAAGGATCGCGGCGGCCGTCGCTGCGTCAGGGGCACCGATCATGCTGTTCAGGATCGCAACGGCCGTTATGCGGACGCCGAGCGCGATCAGTGCCGAGGCCGCCGTCGCAGTCATGCGTCGGAACGATAGAGTTGTCCGGTCCCGCCGGAACGCCCACGTTTCGAACAGCACATAGTTGAGCACCAAGGCACTCATGAAACCGCCTGCAGCCGCGAGCGGCAAGGGCAAGCCGAACAGTTCGCGCAGCGCCAGTGCGAGTCCCAGATCGACCCCGAAGCCGACGACGACGACGGCCAGATATCGAGGGCCACGCGTCATCCAAAGATCGCCTGCGGCCGAGTATCGCGCCAGCGTTCGTCGATGCTGGGCAGGATTTCCAGCAGGTCGACGACATTGTCGAGCTTGGCGCCCAGCACGCTGGTCAGTCGCGGGCAGTCCGAATGGCGATGAACCAGTATGGGTCGAGCGTCGTCGACCTCATTCTGGAGACGCACGGTCTTCACGTCCCACAGCGAACGCTCATGCCGGGTCTGCAGCATGCAGGGCAGATAGCGGCTCGCGTCCAGGATCATTTCCCTTGCGCGAGAGCGTTGAGGCAAACGCTGGGTGATCGCCGCGCTTCGCGCGCTCGGGCTATCCGTCCATGAGGCATGCGGCGTGTAGCGAACATGGGTCAGCGAATAGAGGGCCTCTGCCGGATAGGGCATGATCGAGAAGAACGGTCCGTCCATGACCGTGACCGCTAGTCCCTCCAGGTCAGACGGCGGCTGCACCAGAGCGATTTCCGCCCATTCGTGCTTGATCGGCAAACTCTCCAGGCCAGACCCGGACATGAGGTCGTTAAGTCCGGCATAGGTCACGTTGAACACGGCCCCGGCGGTCACTGTGCTTTGCGCCAACTCGATTTCCGCCCAATCTTCCACATGGGAGATGCGCTTCGCTGCTTCACCGGTACGTATCGTGACGCCTTCGGACTCCAGTCGCTGGATCAGGCGCTCGCGCAGGGCCAGCCAGTCGAAAGCATACTCCTGACACCTGAAGACGGCTTCGATCCTGTGCGGATCGAACAGGGCGGTTTCGGAGCGGCCGGCTTCGCTGAAAGGGGCCTCCAGCGCGCGGAACATGGCGTTGAACCGCGATGCGGTAACCTTGGAGCGTTCCCGTGCCAGCGCATACAACATCTGAAAATCGCTGATGATCGCTTCCGGGAAGGCGGCGATGAAGCGGGCTTGAAGCGCGCGAGAGCGTCGCGCGGTGACCATGCTGCGCGGATAGTGAAAGCCGGTATGGACGCGGGCCTGGTTGACGCGCGAGGCCCGTGTCAGCAGCGCGTCCTCCTGTTCCAGGAGCAGCACGCGATCACACGCGCTCCTGAGGGCGAGCGCGAGACAGCAGCCGAAGAAGCCGCCGCCGATCACCACCGCGTCCCAGTCTGCCCGGCGGCTCATGCGTGGACGGATTTCGGATGGTAGCCACCGCTGACGGTGCGCCAGAGCACGACAAGCAGATCGATCAAAGGGCGGAGGCCCCGGATCTTGGTCGGAATGGCTTCGCCTTTCGGATAGACCCGCGAAGTCGGAATCTCGCGCACGCGATAGCCAAGCTGCGACGCTCGCACCGTCAGATAGGCGAGCAGTTCGTAGCGGATGAACACGTCCCGAAACGGCTGAACCCGCCGATCAAGCAGGTAGTCTCGGGAGTAGGCGCGGTATCCCTGCGTGGTGTCGCTGAACCAGCGGCCCGCCGCCAGACTGAGAACGGGTGCGTGGATCAGGCGGATCGCCAGGCTCCGAAGCCAGGGCGTGTTTTCCTCATGGCCGCCGCGAATGAAGCGGGATGCCTGGGCATAACCGAAGCCACTGTCCAAGGCCGACAGGAACTGGGGGAGCGACTCCACACCGTCCTTGCCGTTGCCGTCGATGGTGACGACGCCCTCGTAGCCCTGATCCAGCACCCATGCGTAGGCGCACCGCAGTTGCGCCGACAGGGCTCCCGGTCCTCGCTTGATCAGGCACGCCCGTACACCCAGCGATCCAAGGAGCTCCAGATCGGTTGATCCGTCCGTCGAACCACCATCGGCGATCACGATGTCCGCCTCGTGGTGCAGGCCCAGCGTCTGCATTCGTTTGAGTTGGCTGCGGATGCGGTCGCCCTCGTTCATGACGGGGATGACCACTGCGTATCGGGTGCGACGCTCGTGGAGGAATTCGACATCGAAGTCCGGGACCGACCAGCCGCGTGCCGTGAACTGCGTCGAACTGCTCATCGCTTCTCACGCCTGCGAGTGGGTTCGCCTGTCAGTGCGACGTTGAGCGGATCGGCCTGTCGAAAGAAGCTGACGGCCCCCATTTCCTCAATGACCTCGTCCCGTTGCCGACTATCGAGCAGCTCGATGATCCGGGCCTGTGCCAGGGAACCGATGACTGCCCAGAGTGACAGAAAGGCCGTCAACCCGCTCAACCCCATCGACAGGGTGAACCAACCGGGCTGGAGATCCCGGATGAAGAAGAGGGCCCCGAGGACGTAGGCCGCATAGGCCGCTGCCGCCGCGAGGGTCATGAGGGCCATAAGGGCAAACCCCTTCAGGAATCTCGGGCCCGATGCCGACATCAGTTCGACGAGCAAGTCCACGCGGCGACTTCGCAGCAGCCGGTCACTGGGCCCCGATGCTTCCACGATCTTGCGTACGTATCGCTCAGGTGTGCGCTTGGCCTCGAAACGCAGATCGATGCCTGCCGTTGGGCGTGCAAGTAGCCTTGTTAGGCTGGTCCGGGGCAGGGCAAGCGTTCGCAAGTCCCGCGTGTCGACACGATAGCCTGTCAGGAGCCTCAGCGCGCCGTGTAGGGGTAGAAAGCTGGTCCGCGCCCGAGCTCTGGCCCCCATGATGATCCGGCCGTTCACCAGCGCTTCGCGGGCGAAATCCGTCAGATCCAGCCGCATGGCCTCCTCCGGGTCCGTGACGACGACCACGTCGCCCAGGGCTTCAGCAGCCGCGATGCGTCGTCGGCGGTAGGGGCTGGTTCCATCGGCGACAATCAGGATGCGCAGGTTGGCCAAAGCCGCGAGCTCTTGGCCGGCCTCAACCAGGGTTGATCGCCAACTCTCCCCGACGACCAGTAGCACCTCATAGTGCAGGTTCTCTTCGGCCAACCGGGTGACAAGCGCCGTCAGACCGTCAGGCAGACCTTCGTCCCTGTCACCGACGATGCAGAAGGAGGCGAGGTGTTCAATCGTCATCCTGCAGCAGCCTCGACCTGTTGGATCGCAGCTTGCGCCTTGACCAGGCTGTCCCTGACGCGACCAAGGTTGTCCTCGCTGGCGGCGCGCATTTCGATCGAAACCCAGCCCTGATGGCCTGCACGCATCAGGGCCGCCAAGACCCGTGACAGGGCCGACACGTCAGCAGGTGCAGGAGCCAGATGAGGTTCGCTGATGTGCACGTGGCCGATCAGGTCCAATGACTCCGGCAAGGTCTGCAAAGCCGTGTCCGTTTCTCCGTTCATGATCAGGGCACCGAGATCGAGATTGACGCGTACGGCGGGGTGGGCGACGGCGCGAACGAAGGTGGCTGTCTCTTCGAGTGTGTTCAGGAAATTGGTCCCATAGGCGGCCGGGTTCGGTTCCAGCGCGAGGCATGCGCCGATTGCCCCGCAGCGATCGCCAAGACGGCCCATGACATCGAGAGCGATCTCTCTGGCCGTAGCCCGATCCATTTCGTCCGGTATGGACCGCGCCGTCGGAGAACCGAGAACCAGCGTGGGACAGCCAATGCTTTTTGCCAGCTCGATGGCGGTTTCGATGCCGGACTCAAAGCCCTCACGCTGAGCCTTCTGGCCAAACAGGGCGACGTCCGGCCGGCCGAACAGCAGAGACTGCATGGATACGAGCGTCAGTCCTCTCTGATCCAGCTTGGATCGCCATTCACGAATGGCCTCAGGGTTTGGCCGGAAGGGATCGGCCTCTGTCGCAAAAGCCAGACCTGGTGCGATCTCCAGCCCTTCAACGCCCAGAGCATGGAGCTGCTCGAGTGCCGCCTCGGCTTCGTGCGGGTGCCAGGCGATGTTGGAGATGGCCAGCCGCATCACCAGGCCCCCGCGTCCCAGTCTCTCCGGATGGCCTCAAGAACCTGATCGCGGGAGCGAATGTAGGGCCCGGTACCACCGAACGACAGGGCATGACCGGTGCGCAGGTCCTCGGTCCGCAGAGGGGCTGTCCGGGTCTCCAATGCCGGTCCGGTAAGGAGCACGGACAGATCACCCGCCCGCCAGGGCTCGACCGCCAGATGAAGCGTATTCAATTCGAGCTGCAATGCCGTCTCGATGTCCTCCGCCAGATTTCCGAGGTCATAGAACTGGAAGGTGCTGTCCGCATGCGTGAACCCGGTCGCGTCGTAACCCGCCGCGATGGTCCCTTCAGTCAGCAGATCGCGCTCGGGATGTCGGCTGAGTGCTGTCCGGTCTAGGGCCACCAGCTGAAGCTTTGCGTCAGGCGTATAGACCTGGTCCAGTGCCTCGATTGCCTTTCGGTCCAGCCGGCCTCTCAACGCGGCGAACGCCTCAGGCTTGAGGAAGGCAGGCATCGGGTGACGCAGGTCGAACAGGAAGTTCTTCTTCAGGCCATGGCCGAAGACTGCCGGCAGACGCAAAGTGAGGGTCGCGAAGCGATCCGAAAGTGCCTCCTCCAGCCAGCGTCGGTTGCGACCGTAGGCGATGTCGGTTTCGAACCCGGTAGACGTCTCGTCTGAGCCTGCTGCCGGATCGGCGAGCACCGCGATCGTGGAAATCAGAACCAGCCGGCCGATCTCGGCTTTCATCAGAGCGGCGACGAGCGTCTCCAGGTTCGCCATATCGCTGACTGGATCTGAATTGGCCCGCCACATGGCCCCCGGAGCACCGGCGCAGATAACGGTGTCGAAGGCCTGTCCTGCGATCTGGTCGATCGTCGCCGACGCGTAGGCGGCGTCAAAGGTCGCGTCACGGGATAGCGCACCGCCGACAAAGCCGGTCGACCCGATCAGCGCCGTGCGTCCCCACGCCGGTCGCATCCGCTGCATGCCACGCCCCGCCTCAGCTCCTGCCAGGAGCCTAGTCCCTAACGCGGCTTTGCGACAATGGAGGATCAGCGGTCGATAAGGTCAGGCCCAAACGCCGTCGTTCGAGCCACCACATCGCGCTCAGTGCCGCGACAAGTCCGAGGAACCAGGGCCACGGAGAGCCCGACTCCCTTCGCCGGCCGTCAGATGCGCCGGCTTGCTGAGCCGTAGCGACCAGCGCCTCGGTCGCACTTGCTAGCTCGGCCGCGACGAGGGATGGCGAAGACCCCTCAGGATGTACATAGACGACGCCCCGTTCTCCCTCGGCGTTCGTGACCCCGTGCCAGCCGGAACGCCGGGGCCAGAATGCGGCGCAGCCCGCCGGTCCTGCTCTAGGATCTGGAAGCAATCGCGCTTCTGAGCCGTCTGGTCCAATCACGGTGTCTCCTAAGGACACGTCGCACAACTGGCTTCGCTCGCCCGCTCGCGAGATCCCGTCCAGCCATGGCGAGGTCCGCCCTTCAGCGCGCGCGAGTCCCGAGAACATTCGGCTCCACAGCGCTCCATAGAGGTCACTCTGGCCTGTCAAGACCAGGGCGTAGCTATCGGCAACGACCCAGACGCCGACCCTGCCTGCGCCGTAGGGTCGCCAGGTAGCCAGCGCAGCGCCGTCGGCGTCTCGCAAGAGGACGGCCGCTTCGGATACCCCTTGCGCGAAGTCCCTGCGAGTGAGTTCCGGAACGGTCTCGGCAGGCGCGTTGGCTGCCTCCTCCGGAGCATTGGCCGCGGCCGTCTCTGGCAGGACGAGCGGTCGGAGATTTTCACCTCCGGTCAGGTCGGCACCCATCGCTGCCCAATCGCGCCGTGTCGCGTCCGACAGAGCCCCCGTCGGCCGAAGCAGCAGGCCCATACCGTCAGACACAGCAGACCGAACGGCAGCGCGCTCTCCCCCATCCAGCGCCTCCCAACTCCGTTCGTCCAGAACCAGCAGGTCTGTGTCAGACAGGGTTTGGGCGTTCAGGGGGGTGGGCGCCACCGTCAGATCGACGCCCGCTCCGAGGGAGAGCCGGATCGAGAGATCGATCCCGGTTTCCTCCGCCCAGCGTCGCAGGAAGCGCGGTTCCGGGCCGGGGGCACCCGCCATCACGATCACCCGGGGTGGCGTCGCCTCACGGGTGTCCAGGGGCGCGTCAATCCGCTCTACGAGACTCCCGTCGGCATCCCTCAGGCGGACTTCGAACAAGGCCAATCCTGCCGTCCGGGCGGTGCCTGTCAGAATGAAACGAGATCCTGCCGTCACCGGGCTTTGGTCAACGACGGCACCAGATGGATCAGTCAGCTCCGCTGTGCCGTTGGCAAGAGCGCCTACCGATCCGCTAACCGAGAAGCGAGCGCCGGGGGTGACCGGTCGGGGCAAGGCGAGGCTGACAAATCCAACGGGAGGAGAAGGACCGTTGAAGCTGACGGGGCGATCAAAGGCCACGCGGTCACGTGCCGTCAGCCCGGCCCCCAGCACCTGGATGCTTCGCACCTCCGGATATCGACGCAGCGCGGTGGCCAGGTCCGGCATGCGCTTGCCCGCTTCGTTCGGTGCCTCTGGCAAGGCTACGACCACGTCTCCCGTCATTGGCTGGGGCACGGCGGCACCAGCGGTCAGCACGACCAGCCGTCCGGAGCGGACGCCGACGTCCGGGGGATCAAGCGTCAGATAGAGAAGGATGGCGACAACGACGTTCAATCCCATGAGCACAGGAAGTCGCCAGGTCGGCCCGCGTTCTGCGCCGGGCGCACCGCGATGCCAGAGCCAGAGCCGAACAAGTGCAAGCAGGGTCCCGCCGCCAATGAGGACGGCGATCCAGAAATCCGGCGGCGCGCTCATCGCAGGGCGTCCAGATAGCGCCGGCCGCGCGGAGGAGGCGCTGCGCGGCGGTCCACGGCGGTCGCAGGCGGAGCTATCGCGCTCCACAACAGGCCGCGAAGGCGTCGCCGACATTCGTCGCAGGCAGGTTCGGCAAGCAGCGTGTCGATGGCCGCGCGGAGCGCAAGGGGATCCGGCAAAGCCGAACCGTTCTGCCGAACCCAACGATCCAGACCACCAAGGTCGACGGCGACGCGGCGTCCCGGTCGATCCTCAAGAGCCCGCCAGGCGGCCGCAGCCGGATTGTTCGGATCGCGTTCGGGCGCGGGTGCCAGGGCATCGGCGACGATGTCATCGCGGTCGCCGGTCAGCCGGCGTGACATGTCCACCGGTGGCAGGTCAGACCCCACACGGCGAAGGAAGATCCGCGTTGCCTGCTGCGCTTCCTTGAGCAGATCCAGTGCGCGATTGGCGTGAGGCAGGGCCTCGGCCGGTTCGCCCTGGCGCAGCGCCCGTTCCGACGCCCACATGGCATCGAGCGCCTGCGACAGGGTAGAGCGGGTTCCTGGATCAAACAGGGTTGCGGCATCGCCGGTGTCATGGGCGTGACCAAACTCATTCAGCACATCGACAGCCGAACCGAAAAAGCCTCCACCATCAGGGGCAGGGCCATGGTCGTGCCCGTCCCCGAAGAAGTGGCCTTCTTCCAGGCCATGGTCGTGACCCTCATGATCGTGATCATCATGGACCTCGACTGTCGAGCCGGAAGCACGCGACGCGGGTTCGTCGTTGGTCGGCAAGGCCAATGCGGGCGGGCCATCATTGGTCGGCAAGGCCGTCGGAGCGGGTTCGTTCTCGCCGCTGAAAAACTGACCGTAGCGATTCCTCAAGGAGGCCTGATCCGCGCCGAGCGCGGCCGACCGCCCGACAAAGGTCTGGCGATCAAGGCGAGTTTGCTCGGCGATCAACGCCTCGGCGTCGATGATGATCTGTCGCTGGCTGCGGAAATAGACGGGCAGGACGGACTGCGCCATGCCGTCCAGCCCGTCTGCCAGCCCAAGAGCGGACGGCCAGCGCAGAATAACGCTAGGTCCCTCTACTGCCTGGGCGACGCCTGGCCGGTTGTCAGTCACAATCAGCTGCACGATCATGTCCGAGGCAGGCTCCATCCCCTCGCGCGCGAGATCGAAAGTAACCGCGAACCGCCGCCGACGCGTCTCGCCGCTTCCGGCGATCCCCCGGGTGGTCTCGGTCACAGTGACTTGTTCGCCCTCACCCTTGGCCAGGGTGATACGCAGGGTGCCGGCGGAGATGACGCCGTAGTCGTCCGAGGCCTCGAAGACCACGGTCCAGCGGCTCTGGCCCGGAGCGATCTGGACCAGCTGGCTGTCAGGCTCGACCAGACGGATGGCTGGCGGGGCGTCGGCGACGACGTCGATCCGACCCAGCCTCTGGCGCGACAGCTCAGGTGCCTCGATGCGGTAGAGGAAGGGCTGACTGGCGATCCGAGCGGCGAACCAGGCCTCGCCGGTCCGGACCAACGGCTGGGGGGCAGCCTCAGGGGATGACAGCGCAGCCGAACGGGGGGAGGGCGAAAGGCCGACGGTCCATTCGAGGCGCGACCCCTCGGGCACGCTGGCGTCCAGCGTCGCCTGCTCGCGAGCGGGCAGGCCGGTGTAAGCCGGCGGGATGATGCGCAGGCGCAAGGACGTCAGGACAGGCGGGCCGGCGGCTGCGGAGCGCGGCAGATCGGGCGACGCAGCGGATGGAGGCGTGGCGGACGGCCAGAGCAGGATTGCCACACAAAGGACGGCGGCCGCGCTCCAGGCCGCTGTGATGGGCCGCCAAGACCATGGTGCCCTCAGGTCGAGCCGCACAGCCTCGACGGCGCGGGCTTCCAGCCGTCGGCGCTGCAGGGCGCGGAAGCCGTCCAGGCCACGAACGTCGGCGAACAACAGGGCGGCGCTGTCCTCGAACACCGCAAGCCGAGTGTCCAGAGACCGGATGAGCCAGCTCTGGTCCAGCCTGCGTGCCCGCCAGACGCCAAGGCCCATCACGACACCGAGAGCCAGAAGCACCAACAGGGCGGCGACGACCCAACCCGTCACCCGCCAGCCGAGCACCCCGGCGACCAGCACGGCGGGCAGCCCCAGCGCGGTGGTGTCGATCAAGGCGCGCCACTGGGCCCGGCGCTGAGGCTGGATCAGGAGGGGGGCGGCCGTCACGGTGCCGGCCCCCGGATACGCCGCGTCGCCAGCCATCGCTCTGCAGCGAAGACCAGGGCGATCAGCAAAGCCAGCCACAAGCGCAGGTCCAGCGGGGGCTGGTCATGGGGAGCGACACCCGTCTGGGGCGGGTGATCAGCGGCCATGACTCGTGCCGGCTCCGGCGGCGGAGCGAGCAGGCTCCACAGCTGATCGGGGAAGTCTGGCTCGAGCAGTTGAGGCAGGGTCTGGGGTGTCAGGGACGGGACCAGGGCGACGACGCGTCCGCGGCCCAGCCACCCCCCTGAAGCGACCACTGCGCCGGTGCCGTCGGTCCAGACCGGATGGTAGTCGCCGTCGACCGGCAAGCGCAGGTCGCCTGTCGTCAGGATCACGGCACCGGCACGGACCCGGTCGATGAAGGTTTGTGGTGGCGTAGCCGTTGCCAGCCAGACGATCGCTTGAGCGTCGCGCGGAAGGGGACGATCGACGGCGGCAACGTCGATGAAAGGCTCCTGATCTCCATCGACCCAGGCCGAAGCGGCGGCGCGGATGTAACGGACGGCTGCCTCGCCTTCGGCATCGAAGCGGACGGTCAGACGGGGCGGCTCGGCGGCCGGAAGCGTGGTCGCCGGCTCGCTGGCGTTGACGGGTATCCACTCGACATCGCGGCTCAGGACCGGCCTCTGGGCGTCCGCATCGTCAATCACCCCAGGGATGACCACCCTGAGCGGAGCCGCCTCGGGTAGTTCCGTGTCCAGCTGGCGGAGCAGGCTGATCAGCTCTCCGTCGGGACCGGGAGCCGGTCCCTGGCCGACCTCGGGGAAGCCAGGGGCCAGCCAGACACGACGGGCTTGAGGGTCGATCTCGACCGAGCCGGGATCGACACCTGGTGCTATGGCCACGACGGCGCGTCGGTCGACTGTACCCCAAAGCACCGGCTGGGCCAGCAAAAGAGCCAGCAGCGTTAGCATCAGCACACGCGCCGCCAGGAGCCAGAGTTCGTCCAGCCGCAGACGCCGCCGGGGCTTGGGCCGTTCCTCCAGCCAGGCGAGCGCGGCGAAGGCAACCGTCCGGGTCTCGGTCCGGCGAGCGATGTGGATGACCAGAGGGATGGCCAGCGTTGCGAGTGCCAGCAGTCCGAGCGGGAAAAGCAGGGCTGGGCTCATCGCGCACCCTCCATTCGGAAAAGGGCGCGGATCGGCTCGTCGGCGGGGCGGTCGGCGAAATGCT
>JADCBH010000398.1 GCA_020253595.1 Brevundimonas sp. | reverse complement strand
TGAGGCCGACGTTGCCCTCGGAAATGACTTCGCCGATCGGCAGGCCGTAGCCGCGATACCCCATGGCGATCTTGGCCACGAGACGAAGGTGCGAGGTGACGAGGCGATGCGCGGCCTCGGGGTCCTGATGCTCGGTCCACCGTTTGGCGAGCATGAACTCCTCGTCCTTGGTGAGCATCGGGAACTTGCGGATTTCAGACAGGTATCGCGACAGCCCCTGTTCAGGCGACATCACCGCGAGCGTAGCATTTGCAGCCATAGACGTGGTCCCTCCGACCGGTAGCGAGCGGGTCCTTCGGCGCCGGCCCCGAAATGGGCACCGGGTCCTCAACCCCTCAAGCGGCTGATGTGGCGATAGGTTGCCCGCCTTTTTAGGGGCTGACCGTCACAGGAAAGCGTGACCGTGACCGTGGCGCCACTGCGCCGAATGACGCGGTTGATAGCAGGCAGTCAGTTTCTAATCAAGACTTACTCATGAGGCAGGCCCAGGCTGATGCGGTAGGCGGGGTGGACGACGTCGGCCTGGTCGGGATGTTTCTGGAAGAAGGCGGCGAAGAAGGGGCAGACGGGCAGGATCAGAAGGCCCCGCGCGCGGGCGTCGGCAATGACGTGGCGGGCCAGGCGGCTGGCGATGCCCCGGCCCTCCAGCGCCTGCGGCACCAGGGTCTCTGTGATCATCAGGTTCGGCGGGGAGAGGTTGTAGGTTACGACCGCGACCTGGCCTTCCACCGGCAGCTCATAGCGGTGGAGATCGGCATTGTCGGTGATCTCGGCGTCGATGGTCATGACGCATCCTCCTTTATAGAAACAGTTAGTGTTTCAGATGGCCGACAGCAAGGCCTCCAGCCGCGCCATGTCGGCAGGCGGCGCGGTCTCGAAGCGAAGCGCCTGACCGGTCACAGGGTGGACGAAGCCCAGGACCGCCGCGTGGAGCGCCTGACGGTCCAGTCCTGCCTCTGTGATCGCGGTCCGGACGGGGGTCGCGGGGCTGCCAGAGCCATAGGTCGGGTCCCCCAGGATGGGCGCGCCCCTTGAGGCCAGATGCAC
Organism: Brevundimonas sp.; assembly: GCA_020253595.1. Taxonomy (GTDB): domain Bacteria; phylum Pseudomonadota; class Alphaproteobacteria; order Caulobacterales; family Caulobacteraceae; genus Brevundimonas. The sequence goes on along the minus strand of JADCBH010000398.1, from coordinate 1,979 downwards.
GCGGATCTGATGCGTGCGGCCGGTCTGGAGGGTGCAGGCGACCCGTGCGGCCATGGGGGCGCCGCCGGACTTTGCGGGGAGGCCGAAGCGCGTCTGGACGACATAGTCGGTGATGGCGTTGCGGCCGCCGGATTTCAGCACAGCCATCTTCTTGCGGTCCGAGGACGAGCGCCCGATCAGGGTCTCGATCCGACCCCGGTCGGGCGAAGGTGCGCCGCGCGTCAGGGCGATGTAGGTGCGTTCGATGTCGTGGGCGGCGAACAGGGCCGACAGTCCGGCGTGGGCCCGATCCGACTTGGCCGCGACCATGACGCCGGAGGTGTCCTTGTCCAGCCGGTGGACGATACCGGGCCGGGCCACGCCGCCGATGCCCGAGAGGGACGCGCCGCAGTGATGCAGCAGGGCGTTCACGAGGGTGCCGGTCTCGGTTCCCGGTGCCGGGTGCGCCGCCATGCCTGCGGGCTTGTCGATCACGATCAGGTCGGCGTCCTCGAACAGGACGGTCAGGAGGATGGCCTCCGGTTTCGGCTCAGCCGGCGCGACGGGCGGGACGAGGACGACGTACGACCCGGACTGTGGGCGATCCCGGGAGGATACGGGGCGTCCATCCAGACTGACGGCACCCTCGGCAAGCAAGGCCTGAAGACGCGCGCGGGAGACACCCGGCAGGACGTCGGCGAGCAGCCGATCCAGCCGCTGGGTCAGGTCCTGGCCCGAGAGGTCCGCGATGAGGCGCTGGCCTTGCCCGCTCGCCGTGCCCTCAAGCTCCTCCGCGTCGTCTTCCACGTACGCGGTCTAGCATGTCCTCAGGCGGAGGTCGCGCCGATGAGGCCCGCCGCCACAAGACGCCGGATCAGCGGAGCCGGGTCCGGGACGCCGAGATCTTGCGGCGTGAAGGCGGTGCCGGAAAGGGCGCGCTCCAGGCTGGCGCGGTCTAGACCCGGGAAGCTGAGCTCGCCGCCGGGCGCGATAAGCAGGACGGTCTTCGTGCCGTCGAACTCTTCTTCCTCGATACGCCAGATCGAGGGGCGGGCGACGTAGGCGGGAGCGAGCGGCGCGTGGGCCCCGAGAAGGGCCCCGGAGACATCGGATTCGCGGCTGACCACGAACTCGCGAATGGCGAAGTCCAGGGCATGGTCCAGGCGCGCCTTGTCGGCCAGCCTGTGGATCAGGTTCTGGAACTCGTCGCCCATGGCCGCGCGGTCGAAGCTCGGGTTGGCGAAGCCGGGCGGGAGGCTGCGGCGGAAGGCTTCATCCTTGACGCAGACCTCGGAGACCGCCTCGAGGATCACATCGGCCCAGGTGCGGACGATGAGTCCGCAGGTGATATGCAGGGACGGCTTGTCGCCCGATGTCGCTGCGTCATGCATCAGTCCGCGCGGAACATAGGCGCAGTCGCCGGCCCGCAGCACGAAGGTGTCGGAAAGCTCGCCGACCGGATAGACGCCCGGCTGGAAACCTTCGCCGCGATAGGGGATGGCGACCGGCTGATCGTGCAGACGCCAGGCCTTCTCGCCCTCGATCTGGATCACCAGGACGTCATGGTTGTCGTAGTGGGTGCGAAAGCCCTGTGACGACGGCGGCGTCAGATAGGTGTTGGTCTGGACGTGGCAGCTGAAGACGCTTTCCAGGCTCCGGCACAGGCTCGCCATGCCGCTGTGCGACTGTTGCAGCTGGTTCAGGATCAGGGTGGCACCGCCCGAGTAGAGGCTGGCGACCGCCCCACGATCCACGGCACCGGAAGGGGCGACGTATTCCGACTCCGCGATCGTGCGCGAGGCGTCGGTCATGACCAGCATGCCGCGCTGGAAGTCGAGCTCGGCGACGAGACTGTCGATGTCCGCAAGTGAGAGAAGCGGTCGGAACCGGTCAGGGTCGTTGTGGCGGACGACGACGGGCTTGCGCTCGTAGACCTCTGTCAGGAAGCCATCGGCCTGCTCGCCGAGAAGCCAGCGGAGCGGGTCGCCAAGCGACCCTTG
>JADCBH010000397.1 GCA_020253595.1 Brevundimonas sp. | reverse complement strand
TTGGACGTGAAGCCCAGCACCATCACGAAGGTTAGCCCCGACCGCTTGACCGACAGGCGCTTGAGCACGGCGTTGACCACCGCGTCCCGCTCACGCTGGCGGTCCAGCGCGCTCATGCGATCACGGGCGGCGTCCGGAGCCGAGGCACCGAACAGGGCACCAACACCACCGATAACGGACTGGACCGGGCCGGGTTCAGCCAGAGCCGGGTTGAACTCGGGATCCTCGTCCAGATCCAGAGCGTCCACGACCCGTTCGGCCAGCCGGCGGGATTTCATGATCTCGATCTCGGTGTCGACCACGCCGGCGTCCGGCGACAGTCCCGAGAGGACCGCTTCAGCGTCCACCACGTTCTGGGAGCGCGTATCGATGGTCAGGCTGGTGCTGGCGGTAAACAGCGGCGTCGCACGGGTGGTCACGACGATCGACGCAACCATCACGACCATCACGACTGCAACGAAGAGCGGAAGCCGCCGCCGGAAGAGCGCGATGACCCGATGCAGGTCGACGCCTTCTGCGGCGTCGGCATCTCCCTGGTTCAGCCCATCGGCGACCGCCTCGGGCGTCCTGTTTCCGGAGAGTGTATTCAGCATCAGGCTACGCTCACCAAACTCAAAAGGGCTCGATCAGAACTGGGCGACGAGCGTTGCCGTCAACCGGTTCGCGTCGAACTCCGCCCCGCCCGCCAAGCCGTCCGATGTCTGCTCGAACCGTCCGACCGACAGGCTGACCCCTACGTTCCGGTTGAGCAGGTAGGTGCCCCCCACGGAAAGCTGGAGACGCTGGTCCTCGCGGTCGATGCCTTCATAGGCGTCTGTCGACAGGGAGGCCTCGGCGTTGAGCAGGACGTTGCGCATCAGCTCATGGTCAACACGCGCCCCGACCGAGGTAGACAGGTAGCCGCCCGAGCCGACGATGCCTGAATCCTCAATGGTCCGCGAGCCGAAGGTCGTGACGGTGGTCAGCTGGGTCGGGAACCATTCAAGCTGGGCGCGCCCCCCGAAGCCATCGATCTCGTCATAAACGGCGGCATCAAAGTCCTGGGCGATATAGCCGACCGCGATCTCGCCTCGCGCAACGGCACCGACCTCGAAGTTTGCCCCGGCGAGAACCTCATAGCCCTCGGAATCGCGCGCCGGCAGCAAAGCCGAGACCGCCGTGTCATAGTCGCGCTTGTTCGTCGTGGCCTGGACGAAGAGGGCCGTCGCGGGGCTCAGCGCCACGTCGACCCGCCCTGTCAAGCTGCTGATGGTCCGGTCTCGGTTATCCTGATCGACCAAGGTGCCGCCCAGCGTGACGGCGTCCTGATAATCGAACTCCCGGCGATCGCCTCGCGCGGACAGCTTGACCCGTCCGGCGACATGACTGGCGGCGAGGAAGGACGAGGCGAGATCATAGCTGACCGGCTCACGCGTAGACGCCGGTGCGTTCGACGAAGTCCGCGGCTCGGTGATCGAGGCGAAGTTCACACCACCCGCGATGTTGCTGGCGCGCGTGATGTCCAGTCGCCCATTGGCACCGACATCCCAGTCCTCATAGTTCTCGGCGTCGAAGTCCTGGTAGCGGGCGATCGTTCCGCGCGCGAAGGCGGAAAGCGAGTGGCGAGACCAGCCCGATTCCACTTGAATCTCGGGCTTGAGACGAACGATCCAGTCGCTGTCCGCACCTGTCGCCGTCGCGAAGATGTTGTCGTTGTGCTCAGCGTCGATCTGCAGGAGCGGGTAGACGGCGAAGGTCCCGGCCGTCAGCCCAAGGGCTTCATACTCCGGACGCGGACGCTCACGGACCGATACATTGCGGTCCCGTGCAAACAGATCGGCACCTTCGACCTGAGCCTGCGTGAGCGTGCTGGCTGCGGTCTGGGCGTGGCTCGCTCCAGCTGACGTCAGCGCCAGCAGAGATATGATCAACGAAATACGACTGGTCCGGCTGGCCATGGGTCCCCCATCGCTCCGCAGGAGCGCTTTCTTGGATGGCATCATCGAGGCTCTAGGTGCCCGGACGGTAGTCTGAGCCGCCACCACCACCGCCGCCGGCGGAGCCCGATCCGCCGACACCCGGAGCAGAGCCCCCGGCACCGCCGCCAGCGCCGGGCACAACAGCCGGCATAGACGCATTGACCGCAGCCTGGACGCTGGAAACGGCGTTGGAGGCCGCACGCGACAGCTGGCCGGACGCGGTCAGCGTACTACGGGCGCTGGCGAGCGCCTGCGCGGCGACCATTGGGCTTGCGCCACTCGCGATGATTACGTTCTGGACGCTGTTTTCGATGATGGCCGCGGCTTCATCCGGAGCAAGTCCGGCGGCCTCCGCTTCGTTCTGGGCATTCACAATCGCCGCCTGGATCTGGGCGGCCAGCTCGGCGACCTCATCCTGGGCGGTGATCACTGGCGCAGACATCGCCACGGCAGGTCCAGTGAGGCTTGCGCCAGAGGCCAGCGCGGACGCAGCCAAGACAAGCAGAGTACGCATTTCCGTCACCCGATCGCTATTTTAACGAGGGATTAATACATGACTCAGACGACACGGTGAACAGCGGTGCATGAAATTTGTGCGACGGTGGGCATTCTGTTGAGCCTGCCGTGACCGTTTTGGACCTGTATTCAGGGGGAAGAGTCATCTGGAATCGTCAGACTCAGGGCCATTCTCCCGGCTGGGTCCGACACACTCTCCCTGACCGCGCGGACCAGTGCGGGGCGTGTCCGGGAGGCGACTATGAGCTCTGATCTGGCCTGGTGTCGCAGCTCCGGCGTAAGATCGCCCCATCTGTTCAGGCAGAACTGAAGCCGCCATGCCGTCACGTCGGGACCATGGGGTGCGGCCACATAGCTGCGATCAAGTGCATCCAGCATAGCTGCCGCGTCGCCGTGCTGATCGGCGATCCAGGCAAGTCGGACCCAGGCTGTGGCGTCAAGTGGCCGATCCGCAAGGGTCTCTCGGGTCGCGAGGGCGGCCGCATCAAGATCCGGGGGCGAGGCCGCGGTTGCCGCCAGGGCTCGCGCATCACTCACGGCTGCCAGGCGGGGTTGATCGGGTTCCCAGCTTGCCGGTTGGCTCAAGGGAAGGGCCAGGGCGATGCCACAAGCTAGGGTGACCGCCCCCAGCGCCGCGAACAGGCCTGTGCGGACACTCCTGCCCAGCCGCATTTCGTCCTCCCGTTTCGCCGAAGCGACCTAGAGGGCGACGTTGACCCAGTCAAATGCCCCGCCGCGCGCCTGGCGCTCGCGCCAGCGGTAGTCCACGCGATCCCAGCGCGAGACCCAGGGCGAGAGGCTGTCCAGCACGAACTCCCCGCGATCCGATGCCAGGAGCAGGACCGCATGCGTCTCGCCCCAGCGGGTCTCGACGATGGCAATGGACAGCGCCTCGGCCGGCACGCCAGCGTCGAGCAGGGCTGCGCGCTTGGCCAGAACGAAGTCTTCGCAGTCCCCCCGGGATCCCACAGGCAGGGTCCAGCGGTCCTGCTCACCATGCAGGTCCAGGTCGTCGACGTGACGGATCTCGCGGTTGAGCCGGCGGTTTATGTGGTTGACCGTGCGCCAGCCCTGGCGGTCCAGGGTGTAGGTCGCCGTCGTGTCCGGGACGGCTTCCGCGACGGTGATCTCGGTCGCGGCAGGTTCAGCCTCACCGGCCGCTGCGGTCGCTGTGAAATCGGTTGCTGCCACCGCCTCGACTCTGAGCGGATCGCCGGCCGCCTCGACCGCAGGCCGGGCTGCGTCCTCTGCTGCGAAGGCAGCGGTCGAGGGCAGGACTGCCGTCGCCTTCGCAAGCCCGGGCGTCAGTCTCAGAAACCTGGGAACCAGCGAGGTGATCGGCGCGCCGGACAATAGGGGCGCGAGCTCGTCCGGGGCCGCTGCGGGGGCCGTCGCAGCTCGTGGCGACAGTCCGAACAGGGCGGTCCAACGTCTGCGGTTGGCCTCGGCCGCCAGTTGTTCGAGATCCGGGATCGGGCCGCTGGCCGGGCATTGGTCGGGAGCGCGGCGGCACAGGGCGATGAAGCCGTCAGGGGCAGGCGCGGCCGCACCCAGGGGCATGGTCGGCGCGTTGTCTCCACGCGGTTCGGCAAAGGCCACGGTGGTCGTCGCACTGAGGCCGACAAAGGCCGCCAGCGCGATCGCCACCCTGTTCGCCGGTCGCTTCTTGCAGACCATGACTGCTCCCCGAAGTTGAGGACAGTCTGCACAGCAACCGCTAAGGCCGGTTTCACGGTTAAGGTTTGCGGCGTCTTGAAGATCAGGGTTTTCAGGCGATTAACCCTAAACCGGCAACGCCCCCCGCTTGACCACGGTTCGCATCGCCACGCTGGACGACACCCGGGTCACTCCGGGGATGGTGGTCAGCGACCGGGCGTGGACCCGCTCCAGATCGTCGACGTCCCGGACGACCAGCCGCAGAAGATAGTCCGACCCGCCGGTCATCAGATAGCACTCCACCACCTCCGGCACGCTGGCGATGGCCGTTTCGAAGGCGGTCAATGCGCTCTCGGCCTGGGACGATAGGGTCACAGTCACGAAGACGCTGATGGGAAGGCCGACCGCGCGTTCATTGATGACCGCAGCATAGCGGCTGATGACGCCCGCCGTCTCCAGCGCCCGCAAACGACGCAGGCAAGCGCTCTCCGACAGGGCCACCTGCCGCGCCAGTTCACTATTGGTCATCCGCCCGTCCGCTTGCAGCAGGCGGAGCATTTTTCTGTCTATAGGGTCCAGCTGGACCGCAGAAACTGTCTTCATGGAAATCTTTGGTCGTTGTTTTTGCGACTTTACGATGATCAGTTGTCGAAAAGAACAGGAACCTGCGACGCATAGGGCGCTATTTTCCCGCCAAACCCTTCAGAGGTGAGGAAACCCCATGCGCGTCGGCGTCCCCAAGGAAATCAAGAAGAACGAACACCGCGTCGGCCTGACGCCCACGGCGGTACGCGAGTACGTGGCGCGCGGCCATCAGGTCTCCGTGCAGACGGGTGCGGGCCTCGGTGCCGGCTTCGCCGACGACGCGTTCGTCAAGGCAGGCGCGACCATCGTCGCCGATGCCCCGACGATCTTCGCCAACTCCGACATGATCGTGAAGGTCAAGGAGCCCCAGAAGGTCGAGTGGGAGATGCTGCGCGAGGACCAGATCCTCTACACCTACCTGCACCTCGCGCCCGATCCCGAGCAGACCAAGGGGCTGATGGCGTCGAAATGCGCCGCTATCGCCTATGAGACGGTGACTGACGCGCGCGGCGGCCTGCCGCTTCTGGCCCCGATGTCCGAGGTCGCAGGCCGCATCGCCGTCTTCTCGGCCGCCGAAACCCTGCTGAAGCACAACGGCGGCATGGGCCTTCTGTTCTGCGGCGTGCCGGGCGTGGCCCCGGCGCGGGTGCTGGTTCTGGGCGGCGGGGTCGTCGGCCTGAACGCCGCGCGCATGGCCATGGGCCTGGGCGCCGAGGTGGTGGTGCTGGAACGCTCGATCCCGCGCATGGCCTATATCGACGAAGTAACAGGCGGCCGGGTCATCACCCGTTATTCCTCGATCGGCGCGATCGACGAGGAAGTGGTCAAGGCCGACGTGGTCATCGGCGCCGTGCTGGTGCCCGGCGCCGAGGCCCCCAAGCTGATCAAGAAGGCGCACCTCAAGCAGATGAAGCCCGGTTCGGTGCTGGTCGATGTCGCCATCGACCAGGGCGGCTGCTTCGAGACCAGCCACGCCACAACCCACGAGGACCCGACCTACACCGTCGACGGCGTCGTTCACTACTGTGTGGCCAACATGCCGGGTGCCGCGCCGCGCACCTCATCCGAGGCGCTGAACAATGCCACCCTGCCCTTCGGACTGGCCCTGGCCGACCACGGTCTGGAGGCGCTGAGGAAGGATCCCCATCTGGCGCGCGGTCTCAATGTGCTGAAGGGCGAGATCACCTATCCCGCCGTCGCCGAAGCGATGGGACTGTCCTGGTCGGACCCGTTCGGGGTCTGGGCCCGGGGCTAGGCCGTCATTGCTGCCGGGGCCGCAGCGGACGGTCCTGGCACGCCGGTGGGGGCGAGATCGATCTCGCGTTCCAGGGCAGCCAGTTCCTTGTCGGCGGTCTTCCAGTCGTCTTCGGATGGTTTTCGGGGGTGCGCCCACTCGGCCCTGATCTTCTCACGGGCCTCCTTGATCTCGGCCAGAGCCAGCCGGACCTGGTCGAAGAAGCCCATGTCACCGAAGGCCTCCTCTACGACGGCCTCCAGGCGGTCGGCGATCCGGTCCTTGTCCTCTGCGACGCCGAAGGCTGTGGCATAGGCCGCCTGTGCACGCTTCATCTCCGCGTCCACGGGTGCCGCCGGGGCCGGGGAACCCGCATCCTCGGCCTTTGGTTCTGGCGGCGTCTGGCCGGCGGCGGTGTCGGCTGCGTCGCGCGCCTCGGTTGCGGCCAGGATCGCCATCTTCATCTCGCCGCTGGTCGGGTTCTTCCCGCCGGCTTCGACGTAGGCCTTCACGGCCGAGCGCAGTTCCTTGGCCAGTTCGGCGGTCATCTTGAGCGCCGCCTTCGGGTCCAGCTTCACCATCAGCTTGAGCGCATCCATGCGCTCTCGCACGGCCTGCACCTTCCGGGCGGCGAACTCCTTCATCCGCGACTTCTGCTGGTCGCGCATGTCCGTCAGCGATGGCAAAGCGACGCTCTGCGCCTTGAGCGGCTGGAGCAGCTTGTCTGCAGCCGGTACCGGGCGTCGCGCCTGTGAGGCGAATGGCACGGCGGTGGATGGTGTCAGCGAGATCATTCTGATCTCTCCCGTGGTTTCGGGATCGAGCCTATTCCGACCCGGCTTTCGATCCGCTTAAGCGTCGCCCTGTCGCCTTGCGGGTTCGGCGTTCACGCTCGATATGCCGCCCATGTCCGAAGCCGATCCCATCGCGCCGTCCCTCGACGATTTCGCCCGTCTGGCGCGGCAGGCCTTCGATGCCCTGCCCGAGCCGTTCAAGTCCGCGGCCGGTGAGGTGGTGATCCGCGTCGATGACTTTCCCGATGAGGAGACGCTGGCGTCCTTTGGCATGGAGGACCCGTTCGAGCTGACGGGGCTGTACCACGGTCACCATATCGGAGAGCGCGATGCGCTCGGGCCAGCCGCTGAGCCCAGTCGGGTCTTCCTCTACCGACGACCGATCCTGGACGAGTGGTGCGAGCGGGGCGATGTGGGGCTGTACGAGATCATCTCGCACGTCCTGATCCACGAAATCGGCCACCACCTGGGGCTCGATGACAACGACATCGACGCCATCGAGGCTGACGACTGAGGGGGCTCAGGCCTCCGGCTGCGGCGGGGCGGTGATGACCTCGACGTTGTCGTTCAGCAGATAGCTCAGTTCCGACAGGGCCAGGGCGCGCGCCTCGGGCGTGGTCGCCTGCTCTACAGCGTCGAGCTTGACCGGAATGTCCTCGGCAATGCCCCTGAGAATGCACTTCAGGTCGCCGTCCGTGCCGCGCTCGGCGAGGATCAGGTGACCTTGCATGTCCAACCCGGCAAGGGTCGTTGCCTGGGTGCGGAAGTCGCTCCATCCCGCTGGAGTCGCGTCCGGCGAGAAGCTCTGAGACAGCGCCTTCAATGCCGACGCGCGGGCCACGATGTCGGCGAACAGGGGCTCGGATGCGACCGAAACCGGTGCCCCGGCAACGGCTGCGGGCTCCGCAGCGGCCAGGGCAACATTCGGATCGGCCAGAATAAGGGCGGCGGCGAGGGCGATTCCGCAGGACATGGCGGGCTCCATTTCGCGAATCGGCGATTGAACCGGTCTACGCCCCGACCGTAAACGAGACCTTGCCCTCCCCGATCCGGAAGACCCGATGACAGACGCCGCATGGACCGCCTTCGACGCCGCCGCTGAGCAACACGGGCAGGCGCGCATCCTTGATCAGTTCGCGGCCGACCCCGATCGTCTGTCGCGGATGACTGTCGAGGCGGCAGGGCTATGGCTGGACCTGTCCAAGCAGAGCTGGACCCGCGAGGCGTTCGAGGTCTGCCTCGAGCTCGCTCGGGCCTCAGGTGTCGAGCCGGCACGGGCGCGACTGTTCGGCGGCGAGGCGGTCAACGATACCGAAGGCCGGGCTGTGCTGCACCCGGCGCTCCGGGCCGCGGTCGGCTCCGACTTCCGGGCACTGGGCGAGCCCGTCTCGGCTGAGGTCGACCAGGTCCGTCGTGCGATGGCCCAGTATGCGACGGCCGTGCGCGAGGGACACGAAACTGGCGCGACGGGCAAGCCGTTCAAGGCCATCGTCCATGTCGGCATCGGCGGATCGGATCTGGGCCCGCGCCTGATCTGGGATGCGCTGAGACCGCTCGATCCCGCGATCGATATCCGCTTCGTGGCCAATATCGATCCTCGCGACATGGCCGAGGCCCTGACCGGGCTCGAGCCTGAGACAACGCTGGTGATCGTCGTGTCCAAGACCTTCACCACGCAGGAGACGCTGGCCAATGCGGAGCTGGCAATGGCCTGGCTGGCCGCCGCCCTGCCAGAGGACGGACGCGACAAACACTTCATCGGGGTGACGGCGTCACCCGAACGCGCCCAGGCTTTCGGATGTGGCCGGACCTTCGCCTTCCGCGATTGGGTCGGTGGCCGGTATTCGTTGTGGTCGGCCGTCAGCCTGTCCTGCGTGGTCGGCCTGGGGCCGGAGGTGTTCGGACGTCTGCTGGACGGAGCGCGGGCGATGGACGAGCACTTCCAGTCCGCGCCGCTGGCGGCGAATGCGCCGGTTCTGATGGCGATGGCCCAGGTCTGGAATGTCGACGGGATGAAGCGCCGGGCGCGCACGGTCGCCCCCTATGCACACGGTCTTCGCCGTCTGCCGGCTTTCCTGCAGCAGCTGGAGATGGAGTCGAACGGCAAGCGGGTGCGGCGCGACGGCTCGCCCGCCACGCGGGGCACCTGTCCGGTGGTGTTTGGCGAGCCCGGTACGAATGGCCAGCACGCCTTTTTCCAGCAGATCCATCAGGGGCCCGAGGTTGTGCCCGCCGAGTTCGTGGTCGTGCGTCGCACGGATGGCGAAATGGTGGAGGCCCCGCTTTGGGCCAATGCCCTGGCCCAGGGCCAGGCCCTGATGCAGGGCAAGACGACCGAAGCCGCGCGCGCCGAACTGTCAGGGATGGGACCGGCAGAGGCCGACCGACTGGCGGCGCACAAGACCTTCACCGGAAACCGACCCTCGACCACCATCCTGCTGGACGCGCTGACGCCCGAAGCGGTCGGTGCCCTGATCGCCCTCTATGAGCACAAGACCTTCGTCGAGGGCGTGATCTGGGACATCAACAGCTTCGACCAGTGGGGGGTCGAGTTGGGCAAGGTCCTCGCCAAGGCCATCCTGAAGGACGTCGAAGCCGGAGAGCCGTCAAAGGACCTGGACCCCTCGACGGCCGCTCTGCTCAGCCGCCTGTTGGGCTGAGACGAGCCCGATTCAGTAGTTGCGCCAGCGGCGGTCGTCGCGACGGTCGTTGCGCCAGTCACGACGGTCATCGCGCCGGTCCGAGCGCCAGTCGCGGCGATCACGCCGATCGTCACGCAGGATGCCACGCTCGTAGCGGTCATAGCCGTCGCGGCTGTTGATGCCGTTCTCGCGCTCCCAGTGGCCCCGGTTCCGCCAGCAGCGGCCATCCCGGTAGTAGTCGCAATCGCTGCGGTAGGAGCCCTGGTTGCCGTAGCCGTAGCCGTAGGACGGATAGCGCGAACCGTAGCTGTAGCCATACGACCCGCCGTAGCCGCGATAGCCGCGCCGATCGTCGTCCGAGGTGGCGACGCCGAGCGCGGCCCCTGCCAGCGCCCCGGTGGCCACAGACCGCCCGTCGCCGTCCCCGATGATGGCACCGGCGATGCCGCCGACGACCGCGCCAACGATGGCGTTTTCGACCGCATCGTCATTGTCGTTATGGCGATCATTGTGACGACGGTCGTAGCGGCTCTGCGCCTCGGCCGGCGCGGCGACAACCGCAAGCCCGGAGGACAGAACCAGGGCGGCGGCCCCGGCGATGAACAGGCGGTTGATCTTCATGACGGCCCCTCGATGCGATCGCCGCGACCCCTGGACGTCCCCTTTTGGACGATTGGTCGTACACGCGGCTGCTGATGAGACAGATGTGCGCCGGTCAAGCTGAACGGTCGTGTCAGGAATCCGTTCATCTGGCGTTCATGTAGCCGGCGAGGCCTTGACGTCACGCAGGGTCGGACCTATCTCCCCGGCGCGTTAGCACTCGACGGTCACGGCTGCTAATCCGTGCCGCGCAGTCGCTGGCCCAGACCTTATTCGATCCTATCGGAGAATTTACAGATGGCGTTTCGTCCTCTCGGCGACCGCGTGCTGGTCAAGCGCGTGGAAGAAGAATCCAAGACCAAGGGCGGGATCATCATCCCCGACACCGCCAAGGAAAAGCCCCAGGAAGGCGAAGTGATCGCCGTCGGCCCCGGCCTGCGCGACGACAAGGGCGTGATCAACGCGCTCGAGCTGAAGGCCGGCGACCGCATCCTGTTCGGCAAGTGGTCGGGCACCGAGGTCAAGCTGGAAGGCGAGGACCTGATTATCATGAAGGAATCGGACGTTCTGGGCGTGCTCGCCTGAGCACCCGGCGTTTCGCCTTCGTTTCCGTAACAACATCAGACGAATAGGAGCAGCCGGATGGCCGCCAAGATCGTACAGTTCAACACCGACGCGCGCGACAAGATGCTGCGCGGCGTCAACGTCCTCGCCAATGCGGTGAAGGTCACCCTGGGGCCCAAGGGCCGCAACGTCGTGATCCAGAAGTCCTTCGGCGCCCCGCGCTCGACCAAGGACGGCGTCTCGGTCGCCAAGGAAATCGAGCTGGAAGACGCCTTCGAGAACATGGGCGCCCAGATGATCCGCGAAGTCGCGTCCAAGACGAACGACAAGGCGGGTGACGGCACCACCACCGCGACCGTCCTGGCGCAATCCATCGTCCAGGAAGGCCTGAAGGCCGTGGCCGCCGGCATGAACCCGATGGACCTGAAGCGCGGCATCGACAAGGCGGTCACCGCCGTCCTGGCCGAGATCAAGGCCACGAGCCGTAAGGTGTCAGCCAACTCCGAGATCGCCCAGGTCGGCACCATCTCGGCCAACGGCGACACCGAGGTCGGCGAAATGATCGCCAAGGCCATGGACAAGGTCGGCAACGAGGGCGTGATCACGGTTGAAGAGGCCAAGACCGCCGAGACC
>JADCBH010000396.1 GCA_020253595.1 Brevundimonas sp. | reverse complement strand
TCACGGCGGCCTGAACGGCCTTACCTCGCAACTGACCAAGGGGGTTGGGCGAGACATGGCGCGCGGCGTGTTCCAGGGCAAGATCGTCGTCGAGCGCGGGGCCGACGGCACTGACGCGCGGATGGGCCACCATGCCCTGATCCTGGGCGAACGAGCCGAGGCGAACGCCAAGCCGGAGCTGGAAATCTATGCCGACGACGTGCAGTGCGCTCACGGCAATACCGTCGGCAATCTGGACGAGAGTGCCCTGTTCTACATGGAGCAGCGCGGCATTCCGGCGGACGAGGCCCGGGCCCTGCTGACCCAGGCGTTTCTGATCGAGGTCGTCGACCGCATCGCGCATGAGGGCGCACGAGAGGGGGTGAGGTCATGGCTGACGGCGCGCCTCTGACCCGCTTCGATCCCTATGCCGCCCGTGCGCAGTTTCCGATCCTGTCGCGGACAGTGAACGGCAAGCCGCTGGTCTATCTGGACTCGGCCGCCTCGGCGCAGAAGCCGAGGGCGGTGATCGACGCCCTTACGGGAGCGATGGAGGGTAGCTATGCCAACGTCCATCGCGGCCTGCATACGCTCGCCAATGAGACGACAGAGGCCTTCGAGCAGGCCCGCGAGACCGTCGCCCGGTTCCTGAACGCCGAGAGCCCCGATCAGATCGTCTGGACCAAGGGCGGGACCGAGGCCTTCAATCTGGTCGCGGCCGGGCTGGCGCAGAGCCTGAAGCCCGGCGACGAGATCATCACCACCCAGATGGAGCACCACGCCAATATCGTGCCGTGGTCGATGCTGAGGGACCGATTCGGTGTCGTGCTGAGGTGGGCGCCGGTGCTGGACGATGGTTCGCTGGACATGGCGGCGCTGGCGGACCTGATCGGGCCGAGAACCCGGCTGGTTGCTGTGACCCATATGTCGAACGTGCTGGGCACCGTGAACGACGTCCGTGGCGTTGCCGATCTGGCCCATGCAGCGGGCGCTCTGGTGCTGGTCGACGGGTGCCAGGGGGCGGTGCACTGCAGCCCGGACGTCCAGGCGCTGGATTGCGACTTCTACGTCTTCACCGGCCACAAGCTGTACGGCCCGACCGGCATCGGCGGGATGTATGGCAAGCGCGCCGCGCTGGAGGCCCTGCCGCCATATCAGGGCGGGGGCGAGATGATCGCCACCGTCACAGAGGATGTGGTCACCTATGCCGGCATCCCGCACCGGTTCGAGGCGGGGACGCCGCCGATCCTGGAGGCGATCGGGCTGGGCGCGGCGCTGGAATGGTTCATGAGCTTCGACCGCAAGGCGATCGCGGTCCACGAGATGGCGGTCTATGACCATGCCGTGGCGCGACTGTCGGGCCTGAACTGGCTGCGGATCGTTGGGACGGCACCAGGCAAGGGGGCGATCCTGACCTTCACGGTCGAGGGAGCCCATGCCCATGACGTGGCCCAGGTCATGGACCGTTGCGGTGTGGCGGTGAGGGCCGGACTGCACTGCGCCGAGCCTCTGTCGCGCCGTTTCGGACTGACTTCGAGCGCGCGGGCCAGCTTCGCCCTATATAACACAGTGGAAGAGGCGGACACGTTTGCGGACGCCCTCATCAAGGCCCGGGAATTCTTCGTGTGAGCGACACAGACGAAAAAATCACCGCCAGCGAGACCTTCGCCGAGACCTGGGCGGAGCCTCAGAAGGCTGCGCTGGATCAGGCCGAGATCGACCGGTTGACCGACGACCTGATCGCGGCGCTGAAGACCGTCTATGACCCGGAAATCCCGGTCGACGTCTATGAACTGGGTCTGATCTACAAGGTGGACCTGTCCGACGATCGTGACGTCCTGATCGACATGACCCTGACGGCGCCGGGGTGCCCGGTGGCCGGCGAGATGCCGGGCTGGATTGAGGACGCGGTCAAGAAGGTCGAGGGCGTCCGATCGGCGCGTGCCAATCTGGTGTTCGAGCCGCCTTGGGATCCCTCCAAGATGAGCGATGAGGCCAAACTGGCCCTGAACATGTTCTGATGACCCAGCTCCAGACCACGGACCGCCCCCGTCGCCCGCGCCCCAAGGTCGTCACCCTGACCGAGGCCGCCGCTGCGCGCGTGCGCGAGATCATGGAGACGGCGGAAAAGCCCTATGTCGCCCTGCGCGTCGGGGTGAAGAACGGCGGCTGTGCGGGGCAGGAGTATACCTTCGCCTATGCCGAGACGATCGAGCCGATGGACGAGGTGGTCGAGGACAAGGGCGTGACAATCCTGATCGAGCCCAAGGCGATCCTGTTCCTGATCGGATCAGAGGTCGATTACGAAACGACCAAGCTGAGCTCCAAGTTCGTGTTCCGCAATCCGAACCAGACGGACGCCTGTGGTTGCGGCGAGAGCGTGACGATCATCCCGGCGGCGGCGCTCGAGACCGACTGAGATGATCCGGCTGGAAGGCGTGACCAAGCGCTATCGTAGCGCCGCGGGCGAGCGCGTGGCGCTGGACGCAGTCGATCTGACGGTCGGTCGCGGTCAGGTGTTCGGTGTGGTCGGGCGCTCGGGTGCCGGGAAATCGACTCTGATCCGGACCATCAACCGGCTGGAGTCACCGGACGCCGGGAAGGTCTCCGTCGGCGATCAGGAGATCACGGCGCTGAAGCCTGCCGCGCTTAGGGCGACTCGACGACGGATCGGCATGATCTTCCAGCACTTCAACCTCCTGAACGCCAAGACCATCGAGGAGAACATCGCCTTTCCGCTGCGGCTGGAGGGTAGGCCGGACACCGAGGTCAGGGCGCGGACGAGTGAACTGCTGGCCCGGCTGGGGCTCGCG
>JADCBH010000395.1 GCA_020253595.1 Brevundimonas sp. | reverse complement strand
TCGCATGACTTCGAGGACGGCCTCGAGTTTGGCCGGATCGAGTGGGCTGAGATAGGGTTCCTCCGGGCCGGAGAGAATATCAACACCGTCGAGCGTTGTTACCATCGTGTCCAGAGTGGATGGTTCGGGATGGCCAGGCAACTGCAATACATCGAGCAGAGAGAAGGGGCTCTGCAACTTCAAGTAGAAACCGATTGTTCCGCCGGCGAGGTCAAAGTCGGCGAGCAGAACCCGTTTCCCGGTTTGGCGGCGAATCGCGAAGGCCGATTGCGCCGCGATGGTAGAGGCGCCGGAACCGGGCTTCGTGCAGGCGAACGCATAGAAAGCGGCGCTATTTCGTTCTGTTGGTAAGTCAGGAGCGCTGAGCCGGGCGATTCGTCCGCCTACCTCGTGTTGGGAGAGTGGATCAAAGGGCGCAAAGAGGAACTCGGTGGCACCAGCCCGCAGGACCCGCACGATCGACTCGCCGTCCTGAACCATGTGAAGACCGACGGAGTGAACCGGGGGACGGAGCGAGGCCAGCATCTGCAGCAGACTGCAGGCAACATCCAGGTCCGACAGAACATCAATGAGTACGATCCGTGGAACGCTCTGCCGCAGCCGCATTTCGAGGACTTGTTCGGCCGGATACTCGCGCAGAACCGCGATGATCTGAAAGACCCCCGCCTTGGCTACAGTCTGGAGAAAAGACTCGGCGAGATCGCGGTTCGGGCAGATCAGGAGGGCTTTTAGGCTTGTGTCTTTCAAACTCATCAAAGTTTTCTATTGCGATCTGAGCCAGGAAGATTTTGCCGCGCTTCAGATTCAGGCACGTCCGTCTAGGATGTTTTCCCACGTCCCCCCGGCAACAGCCGGCGCAGACCGTTGCCTTTCTTTTTGTCAGCCTTTGGACCAGGGGTTCCCGTGGCGGGAACACTGATGGCGGGAGCAGCTGGTTGTTTGGGCGCCGATGGGAGCGGAAGGAAAGCCTTCGGGAAGTCAATCGCGGGCTTGGGATCGGTCGCCGAGAGAGGAGAGGTGACTTCGGGCGTTACGAGAACAATGAGCTCTGATTTCGATTTGTTTTCGGTGCGGCTGCGGAAGAGGTTGCCGAGAAGAGGAACGGAGCTCAACCCAGGAATCCGGGAGATGCTGTTGGTCAACCGGTCATCGATGAGTCCTCCGATGACGAAGCTTTGACCCTGACCCAGTTCGATATTCGTTTCAATGCGGCGAGTGGCCAGAGCGGGAATTGTAAAGCCCGAGATCGAGACGCCATTAGCGATATCGAGGGTGTTGACCTCAGGCTTGATGTACATCTTGATTGTGTTGTTCTCGGTGAGTTGCGGTTTAAAATTGAGCCGGATGCCGAACTCGCGAAACTGCACGGTGACGGCGCCGGCATTCGCGCCGCCCTGCAGAACCGGAACGGGGAATTCGCCACCCACCAGAAAGCTGGCAGCCTGTCCGTTCTCCGTCACCAGGTTCGGCTCGGCGAGGATTTGCAGCAGTCCTTGGCCCTGCAGAGCCTTTACAAAGGCGCCGATGTTGAGATCGGGCCGGAAGGCGAAGATATTCAGGGCGTCACTGATCGTGAACCGGGAGTTGGTGGCGGAACCTCGATCGCCACCAACGGATGCCACAGTGGGAGCGGGATAGCCTCCCGGATCGATTCTTCCCAGCGTGTTGCCGGTGCCGGCAGCAAGCAGGTTGACCCCGAAGTTGTCGGCGACATTTCGGTTGAGTTCGGCGAATTTCACGCGCAACAGAATCTGCTTTTCGATCTTTGGTGTGGCGAGTTTGAGGTTGTTAACGACCGACTTGGCGAGTGGGGTGGCGACAGCGAGAGCGCGTTCAATGACAGGCTGCGCGGAAACGGTGCCGTTCAGTGTGACGGTATCGCGGGCAGATTGTACTTCGATGGACTCATTCGGGAACGTTGCCTTGAGAATGCGGCGAATGGGTTCGAGGTTGTGCTCGACGGTAATGTTGTAGAATTCGCGCTGGCCGGACTTTGACCAGACGATGAGGGTAGCGTTGCCGTGGGACTTGGCGTGAAGGAGGATCTCCCGAGTGGTGACGGCGACGTAATCGACGGTTTCCGGGTTGCTTGTTGAGATGCGCCCGATGTCGGCGGGATAGTCGACGACGACGCTGCGGCCGACGATCATCTTCAACTCCTGCATCGATTGGGCATGAAGGTCCGGCGCGGCGACGGTCGCCGACGCCAAGAGAGCTACCAGTAGGAACAGGCAGGCCGTGGGAGTTCTGTTTAGAGGCAGCGTAGTCATATATAGAAGGTGGCTCCGTTCAGTTCTTACGGTTCGTTATCAATTCCACTGTCCGCACGGTCCCGCGAAAGCTGACGATCTCATCGGGCGGGGGTGGCGCAACCGGCGGCGGAGGCGCGGCAGCTTCAAGAGTTGCGGGAAGGACGGTGGGACGTGGACGGGGCACGCGGAAGGGCGACTGGTCGGCATCGCCATCCTGCGGGGTTCCGTCCCGCGGAGGACCGCCGGCGGTAGGCGCGGAGCCGGAGGAACGGCGTGCGCCGAATAGTTCGCGGACCTCGCGGCCGGGAGTTTTTTCGATATTGTGATCGCTGCCGTTACGCAAGACAAGTTGGATCCGCCCTTCCTGGCTGGCGAGGGTGAGCGTTTCGGCCTGATCGGGTGAGACGAGAAGAGTTACGGTACTAGCGTTGATCGCCTGGCCTTTGGCATCGGGCTGGTAGGTCTGACCGGCCGAGAGGACTGTGATGTTCTGCAGTACGGTGGTGGTCACCACATCGAAGGAGTCCGGT
>JADCBH010000394.1 GCA_020253595.1 Brevundimonas sp. | reverse complement strand
CGCCCCTTTCAGCCGCGACCCACGCCAGCCGGGCCCAGGCGGCGGGCTCGCCCGGGCGGACCGCGAGCGTCGCGCGACTGTAGCGCTCCACAGCCTCCAGATCCGGCGGATTTTCGTTCGCGGCGGCGACCGCGCGAGCCTCCGAGGTGACGGTCATGGGCACCGGAGGGGCCCAGCTCGAGAGCGGCAGACTGGTGGGCACCGCAAGCGCTATGGCAAGGCCCGTGGCAAGCACTGCCAACAGAACCGCAAGGCCCAGTCGCAGTCTGAACAGGACGGCGGCGCTCATGAGACCTCCAACAGGAGGCGTCAGACCTAGACGCCCGCCATGACCCAGTCAAAGGGGCGCCCGGCCCGCTGACGCTCTCGCCAGAGGTAGTCGACGCGATCCCAACGAGCGATCCAGGGGCTGAGGCTATCCAGAACGTACTCCCCCTCCTCCGAGGCCAGAAGCAGGACCGCGTGGCTTTCGCCCCACCGGGTCACAACGATGGCGATGGACAGGGCCGTCGCGGGCACCCCCGCCTGGATCAGGGCCGCGCGCTTGGCCAGGACGAAGTCCTCGCAGTCGCCAAGCCCGCTGTTTTCCGGTCGGGCCCAATAGTCAGCCACGCCATAGAGCCGGTCGTCGTCGACATGGCGAATGGCGCGATTGATGCGCCGGTTGATGCCATTGACCAGCCTCCAGCCGTCCTGATCCAGGACATAGCCGCCGCCTTCCAGGTTCTGGACTTCAGGAGCCTCAGACGCGGTGGCGGCGCGATCGGCAATGACGCCAGAGCCCTCACCCTGGATTTGCGCGGACACCACCGCGACATCTCGAGGGCCCTCGACCGAGGGCAACAGATCCTCGACGGACAGGGCCGCGTCCGGTCGGAAGTCCGCAACTGTACCGTCCTGGCCAGACACATCGGCGGCGGCCACGACATCACCGGCCTGAGGCTCGTCTGCGGTGCCCGTCAGGTCGGTTTCTGATGCACGCACGACCGCGCTCCAGCCCACCCCAGGGGTCAGGCCGAGGTCCGTCAGCGTGGCCCAGGGCAGACCAAAAAGCGACGCCGTCGGGGCCGAAGGGACCTCGACCGCGCCCGCAGGCGGTCGGGTCAGAGCGATGACTGCAGGCCCATGAGCCCCGACGGGCTGAACGGCCGCGGTCTCGCCGATGCCGGGGTCCGCGCGTTTGGCCTCTGCCGCTTCTTCCCCCGCCGCAGGAGCCCCCGGTCGAGGCAACGGCCCACCCAGTGGACGCCCGAACAGAGCCTCATAGTACCGACGGTTGGCCTGTGCACGCTGGGTCTGGAGCGTAGCGAGGTCTTCATCGCCGATCCGGCAATTGTCCGGGGCCCGGGCACACAGGTCCAGGAAGCCGCGGGGCGCCGGGGTCCAGGCACCGACCGCCATCACCGGGGGTGTCCCCGGCGCATCCGACGCCTGGGCCGGCGAGCCGGCGAACGCCAGCACGGCCAGGACGGGCCCGAGCGTGCGAGCCATCGCAGTGGCGCAGGACCGGCGATTAAAGCGATCACGTCCAGACATGAGGGTCCCCGTTTCTCGAGAACAACATGACGCGATCGAAGAAAGATCTGGCTTACAGGCAGGGTTGACTGTTTGTACTCAAACAACCTTGCCCGTCTGGTAAGGTTAATCGCTCCCCCGCCCCTGTGTCTTGTGATGAACATCCAGACGGCTCTGGATTGAAGCGTTCAGCGCGGCTAGGATGGGAAATCCTCCCGGAGACGCGTTTGATGGTTGTGTTTCGTCGCCTCTTTCTTGGCCTCTGGCTGACCTTCGCCGTCGCCGGGTGCGCCCAGGTGCCCCTCCCCCTGGCCCCCACCGTCGCCGACGTCTCCGCCGAGACCGTCGTGCGCGTGGTGCCCGAGTACCGGCTGGGACCGGCCGACAAGGTGCGGGTCAATGTCTTCGGCGAAGAGGCTCTGACCGGCGAGTTCACCGTCGGCAACTCCGGCAAGGACTCCCTGCCCCTGATCGGCGAGGTCCAGGCCGAGGGCCTGACCGTCGCCGAACTTCAGGAGGCGATCGCCGAGGCCTTGCGCCAGGGCTATATCAACGAGCCGCGCGTCAACGCCGAGGTCCTGAACTATCGGCCCTTCTACATCCTGGGCGAGGTCAATACGCCCGGCGAGTACCCCTACACCGCCAACCTGACCGTCCTGAACGCTGTGGCGACGGCGGGCGGCTTCACCTATCGGGCGGACACCCGCCGGGTCTACATCCGCCGCGCCGACAGCGCCGGTGAACAGGCCTATCCCCTGACCACCAATACCCAGGTGGCACCGGGCGATACCATCCGGATCGGCGAACGCTTCTTCTAGGCGCGGGAGGCCAGACGTCAGGGCGCGGGAGCCGTTCGCGCCCTGGAGCGCGTGCAGGTCACTGCGGACGAGAAAGCGGTCGTGGACCCTGAACAGCCCTTCTGGCCCACACCGTCTGGCTTCAGCCCGGCTGGCGTCAGACCGGCTGGCGTCAGACCGGCTGGCGTCAATTGGGGCCTGCGTCAGGCCAGTCGGGACACCAGCAAGCCGAAGGCCGCCCAGGCACCAAGCGACACGCCGAGGGCCAGGCCGTAGCCGGTGATCCGGCCGGCACGCCAGCGCACCGCGCGCGCACGCGCAGGAGCGGTGACGGTCGACGAGAGGGGCGAGAGGAAGGTCTGGGTCACGACCGGGCTCCTTGGCACGACCGAACCGTGGACCCGGACCCCTTACCGTCGGCCTAATCGAAAGGATTAAGACCCCGTGCAAGGCCTCGGGCTGTAACGGGATTGACACAAAGCCAGATTGATGTGGCGCTTCAGATACACCGTAAGGCTGCGACCGCGCGTTCCTCGCGAACCGGCGTTTTTCATCTTGCAGTGCAGCACCGATAAAGGCTTACCTGATCGTTAAGTGGATCTTCATGGGGAGGCGGCTGTGTTTGACGGGATCGTGTCCCCGACGTCCAGCTCGGCTGTACGGTTTGACGAGGCCGAGCCCCGCTGGCAGCCGCGCTGGCGTCGCAACGCCTTCTGTCCGGCGCTCAAGCGGTCCATGGATGTCGTCCTTTCGGCGGCCGTTCTCCTGCTTCTCGCGCCGGCCTATGGTTTGATCGCGCTGGCGATCCGTCTGGACAGCGCCGGGCCGATCCTGTTTCGCCAGAAGCGCACGGGCCGCAACGGACGGATCTTCACCATCTACAAGTTCCGCACCATGCGGGTTCAGTCCGCCGATGCTGCAGTGCGTCACGCCACGCGCGACGATGACCGCATCACCCGCATCGGCCGCTTTCTTCGCGAGACCAGCCTGGACGAAATCCCCCAGCTCCTGAACATCCTGCGCGGCGACATGTCCATCGTGGGTCCTCGTCCGCACGCGGTCGAGCACGACCGGCACTATGGCGCGCTGCTGCCCCACTATAACCAGCGCTTTGCCGTGCGCCCCGGCCTGACCGGGCTCGCCCAGGTCCAGGGTTTGCGCGGTGAGATCCGCGACCTCTCCTGCATGCAGCGCCGCGTCCAGGTCGACATCCTCTACGCGCGCAACTGGAGCTTCCTGGGCGACGTGAGCATCATCCTGCGCACCATTCCGCTCCTGCTCGCCCGCGTGAACGCCTACTGAACGTGAGGGCGACCGGGGCCTGGACGCCTCGGGGACGGGCCTGAGACGTGCCTGGGCGCTTCAGGACGGCCGACACGGCTCGCCCTCGCGCGCCAGAGCCTCCCGATCCAAAGGACCACAGGCCCGACGATCGGAGCAATGCCAGTCGCCGGGTGGCGCAGCTCAATCCGTCGTGGAGTCTCGCGGGGACCGATTGACCCCGG
>JADCBH010000393.1 GCA_020253595.1 Brevundimonas sp. | reverse complement strand
TTGGCATAGCCGGCCTCATAGGTGGCGAGGGATCCGCCGCGCGCCGGAGCGCTCTGGGCAAGGGCCGACGAGACCAGCAGGCCGCTGCTGGCGACGGTGACGGCGGCGCAATTCAGTATTGACCTGGGTCGGTCCATGGCGCGATACCTTTCTGTGACGTTGGTGTCGCCGCGTTGCAGCGCGACGACACCGGGAAGTCAGTGGTTTTAGAAGCCCGTGACGGTCAGGCTGTTGCCGATGGCGGCGGTCGTGGCCGTAACCGATCCGGTCACATTGCGGACGGCCGTGTTCATGTCGGCATAGACCGCCGCCCCGTTGAACTGGGTCGAGGCGACCCGGCCGAACTCGGACTCGATGCTGGCCGAGTTGCTCAGCGCCGCGGAGGTCTGCGAAACATCGCCAACCACGGTCGTGATCGTGGAGTTCAGCGCGGCCGAGGGATCATAGCCCGCGAGCTGGGTGTTGTTGATATTGGTCGCCACGTCGACGTCAATAGTGGCCGAGTTGGCGATCGCGGCCGAGGTCAATGACACATCGCCAGTGACTTGGCCGATCGTCGCATTCAGGCCCGAACGCGAGTCACCCCAGAAGTTCTGGTAGTTGTTCAGCGTCGCGAGGTTGTTGCCTTCGGCCGTGAACGAGTTGGCGATGGCGGCCGAGGTGGCGGACACGTCGCCCGCCACTTCGCTGATGGTCGCGTTCAGCTGGGCGCGGATGTTGGTCCAGTTACGCTGGTTGTTGTCGATGGTCTGGGCATTGGCGGCGCCAGCGGAGGCGGCGAGGCACAGGGCGATCGCCAGGATGGAGGCAGTGGTCTTCATCGGAGTGTTCCTTTCGATTCAAAGCCGAGTATTCGGCAATCCAAACCCAGCAACACTCATGCCCACGAGCATACGAGCACGCATTTACACTTCGATAACCACAGGATTCCGCCACGAGGAGCCTTTTTCGCGTGTGAAGTTACTTTAACGCGCAACGGAGATGAACTTTACGAAAGGCCAACCAAATCCATAAAGACATAAGCTACCATGTTGATCGCAAATTCTTTTTTTGGCTCGTTACGGGAATGCTGATCGAGCCAATTTGACACGGCCGCCCATGCTTCTCGCCTGTCCGCGAGCGCGGTCGATCAAGCCTTCCGGCGGATTCGGATCGCCGGAAAGGTCTGTATCGGAGCCGGCGAACGATAGGGGTCATGCTGTCCGCCGCACGAGAATGACAAATTGCTGCGCCGCAACAACGGGTTGCGAATCAGCCCAATTTCAGCCACAGTGACCGGGATAAAGGCCCACTTTCCGGAATCGACCCGTTCATCGATCTCCGATCCGCGAGGGACTGGATGTGGCGGGTTGCGCGCCTGGTCCCCACGCGAGACGACCCCAGGGGGCGACGCTATCCGCCCTGCCGCACAGGACTGAGCCTTTGTTTGATTCGTCTTCTACGAGCGCCGACGCGCGCACGGATCACGTGGCCAAGATCCGGCCCGTGACGGCGGCCGCATTGTTCGGTGGGCTCGTGGGACTGGCGATCGGCTGCGCCTATCTGGGCGGCAGCGTCGCCAAGGCGACAACGGTACGGGCGCAGGCAGAGCGACTGGAAGGCGCGACGGCCGCCGGATTTACCGAAGAGGCGCTGGCTGCCGCCGCAGGCGGCCTAGACGCCAGCGCGCTGGCCATCGCTCGCCGTCATGACCCCTATACTGTTGCTGGTTCTGCCCAGCGCGACCGTCAGGCCGAGCTGCTGACCGCGCGGCTGGAAGGCCTGCGGGGCGATCGTGGTCCGTCCGACCTGCGTCGGGCCAATCTGAACACGCTTGCCGATGCGGCACGCCCGTTCCGCCTGTCCAATGCCCTGGATGCCTCGCGCGATCTCGAATGCCTCACCCAGGCGGCCTACTATGAGGCGCGAGGCGAGGGCTCTGACGGCATGCGCGCGGTTGTTCAGGTGGTCCTGAACCGCGCCCGCCATTCGGCCTTCCCGAACAGCGTCTGTGGCGTGGTGTTCCAGGGCTCGAACCGTCGCGTCGGCTGCCAGTTCAGCTTCACCTGCGATGGCTCCATGCGCGGCAATGTGAACCAGGCGGCCTGGAACCGGGCCCGCGACATCGCTTCGGCGGCCCTGTCGGGTGCCGTGTATGCCGGTGTCGGAAACGCCACGCA
Source organism: Brevundimonas sp. (assembly GCA_020253595.1). Lineage (GTDB taxonomy): Bacteria > Pseudomonadota > Alphaproteobacteria > Caulobacterales > Caulobacteraceae > Brevundimonas. Next base: position 4,371 of record JADCBH010000393.1, on the reverse strand, counting down.
TTTCCACACGACCAACGTCGCGCCGGGCTGGAGGAACAGCCTGATCCGTGTCAACCAGGTCGGGAACCACATCTTCTATCGCTTCGGGGGTCGAGCAGGCTCCTCGACGGCCTTCAGCTACGGGGCTCGTCCCTCCACGCTGGGCGATGGCGCACAGATCGTTCAGGCCAGCCTCGATCCGAGCACGCCGCTGCGTCAGGCCGGTCAGGCCATCGCCTATACGGCCCTGCTGGCCCAGGAAGGCCTGGGGGCGGCTCCAGACCAGGCTTCCGCCTCGACGGAAACACCGACGTCCGCCGCCAACACGCCTGCTTCGGGCGAAACAGCGTCTGCGGATCCAGTCCCCTCGCCTGCGGCCTGAGCCGGACCTCAGACGCCTCAAACCCTTCGGTGGGTGGTCAGGTTCTGCTTCAGGTTCCCGAACCGGCCCTGCTCGTCCAGATTGACATCCGCGTCGCCAGGCTGAGCGGACTGAACGTCTGTTCGCCGGTCGCGCCGGTCGGACAGGGGCTCGTCCTGGCCGAGGGCAGGCTTGTCCGTAGAGACGCTGCGTTGATCCCTGGGGATTGCGGGCGGGCGGGCCATGGACGGTTGTTCCTCGTGCGGAATGGGACAACGTCCCCGCCGTTGGTTCGTTCCGTCAGAAGCTATCCAGGCCGATATCCAGCACGGGCGCGGAATGGGTCAGCGCGCCGACGGAGATGATGTCGACGCCAGTCTCTGCGATCGCGCGTACGGTCTGAAGATTGACCCCGCCCGACGCCTCCAGGGTGGTGGGCAACCCGCCCGCGTTCCTCAGGCGGACGGCCTCCGACAGATCAGCGAGCGTGAAGTTGTCCAGCATAATGACATCAGGGCCCTTGCCGGTCTGAACCAGGGCCAGGGCCTCACGGAATTGATCGAGGCCGTCGACCTCCAGCTCCACCTTCATCAGGTGCCCGACATGGGCGCGTGCGGCCCGAACGGCTGGCTCGACGCCGCCACAGACCGCGACATGGTTGTCCTTGATCAGAACCGCATCATCCAGGCCGAAGCGATGGTTCACACCGCCGCCGCAGCGCACGGCGTGTTTCTCCAGCGCTCGCAGGCCGGGGGTGGTCTTTCTCGTATCCGCGATCCGGGCACCCGTCCCCGCGACGGCGTCCACATAGGCTCGCGTCAGGGTCGCCACCCCGCACAGGCGACCCAGCAGGTTCAGGGCCGTCCGTTCCGCCGAGAGAAAGGCGCGGGCGTCGGCCTCCGCATCGGCCAGAACCGCTCCTGCCTCGAAGGCATCGCCGTCCCGGGCGTTCAGGGCCATTGAAGCGCCGGCGTCCATCTCCTCCAGCGCAATCCGGACACAGTCGATGCCTGCCAGCACGCCCGCCTTGCGCGCGGTGAACCGGGCCCTCATCCGCGCGCCCTGCGGGATGCAGGCCGCAGCGGTGACGTCGCCGGCGCGACCAAGGTCCTCCGCGAGCGCCATCCGGACGATGGGACGGATCAGGATGTCGGGCAGGATCGGGCTCATGCCGCTGCCCGGACAGGAGAAGCGGTGCGTCGCAGGCGCGTATGTTCCGGCAGGGGAGCCGAAGCCGGACAGTCGCTCCGATAGTGACCGCCCCGGCTCTCGCGTCGTGCCAGAGCAGCCTCGGCGATCAGACGAGCGGCGATCAAGGCTGGCGACGCGCCATGAGCCGCTTCAAGCCGATCAATCAGGCCGATCAGACGAGACAGGCCCTGGGCGTCGCGAACCACGCCGCAGTCCGCGCTCATGGCGGCGCGCAGTTGGGCCATAGCGGCCGGCGGCAGGTCGTCGATCACAGGGCTTACGGTCAGAACGCCGGCCTCGCGGCTGTGCTCCAGGGCGGCTGTCCGACCCGTGCGGCGCCCGAAGGCGGCGGCCTCAAGCAGCGAGTTCGACGCCAGCCTGTTGGCCCCGTGGACGCCGGTCGCCGCGCACTCGCCGACGGCAAACAGGCCCGGCAGGCTGGTCCGGCCGTCCGGATCGGCGACGATTCCGCCCATGTGATAATGCGCCGCCGGGGCCACCGGGATGGGGGTGACGCGCGGGTCGAGCCCCGCCGCCATGCAGGCGGCGAACACGGCAGGGAAGGCGTGAGGAAAGTGGTCTCCGATGGCCGTGCGCGCGTCCAGAAAGGCCCCGCGTCCCTCCGCCACTGCGGCGTGAACGCCACGGGCCACGATGTCGCGGGCCTTCAGGTCCGCGTCCGGCTCGGAACCGAGCAGATAGCGGCCGTCGGCGTCGATCAGGCGGGCACCATCGCCACGCAGGGCCTCGGTCGCCAGCGGCATCGGGTCGAGGCCGACGTCGATGGCGGTCGGGTGGAACTGGACGAATTCCGGGTCGAGGATCTCGGCGCCCGCCGCCCAGGCCAGGGCCATTCCCTCGCCCTTCAGGGCCACCGGCGTGGTCGTGCGTCCGAACAGACCGCCCGCGCCGCCGGTCGCCAGGACGACAGCCGTGGCGATCACTTCAATCAGGGCACCGTCCTTTTCGATCACCGCGCCACAGACGCGTCCGCCCGCGTCCTGAATCAGGGCGCGCAGACGGGCGCCTTCCCAGACCGTGATGTGCGGGGCAGCCCGTGCAGAGGCGACCAGAGCCGACAGAATCGCGCGCCCGGCACCGTCCCCGCCGACCCGGGCCACCCGGGCGCGGGAATGGGCGGCCTCCAGACTGACGGCGAAGTCGCCGGCCGGGGTCCTGTCGAATGGCGCGCCCAGCGAGGCCAGCCACTCAACGGTTGATCGACCGTCCGCCGTCAGAGCCTCCGCGGCATTATGATCGACCAGGCCGGCCCCGGCGGCCTCGGTATCGCGCAGGTGCAGGGCCGGTGCGTCGTCAGGTGCCAGGGCGGCCGCCACCCCACCCTGGGCCCAGGCGCTGGAGGCAGCTTCCAGCAGGGGGGCGGGGCTGACCACCAGAACCGGCCGTGGGGCAGCCGAGAGGGCGGCGGACAGACCTGCCAGACCGCCTCCAATGACCAGAGGCCCGTCGTGCTCGAGGCGGTTCACTGCGACAGCCCCGGATCGAAGCCGATGAAGCGCCCGGCCATGTCCAGCGCGCCCAGAACCGAGCCGTCCGAGATCGGCAGAAGTACGCCAAGCGCAGCCCCCGCGCAGGCCGCGCCGGTCGCGACGAACAGGCCCAGCGACTTCGCGGCTTCACCCCAGCTCAGTTTCCTCTCGCCCGGCCGCCAGGCCCCGCGACGCAGGGAGCCCAGCACGGCGATGCCCAGGAAGATGGCCAGAATGTAGCGCCCGGTGGAGACGCCCCACCAGACCACCAGCACCCCGATGGCGATCAGGGCCGCCTTCTCCACCATCGGGTCGATGCGGGCGAGCACGGGACCCAGAGCCTTGGACCCGTCCAGCGGCGGAGCGGGAGCCAGGTTCACCAGATTGATCATGGCGATGAGGAAGGCCCCCATCATCCATTCCCGGTCTCCGGTCGCCATCCACAGGCCGACGGCGGGCAGAACGGCCAGGAGGCCAAACGCCGGACCGGCCAGCGACACCAGCACCCAGTCCCACTCGCTGACGGGATTGCGCTGGCCGCGCGCGAGGCCGCCGAGGAAGGGGATGATGTAAACCCTGGCCGGGCCCATCCCCAGGACATGGCCGTACTCGTGCACGAACAGGCCGAAGATCGCCGAGACCGCCACGATCCAGCTGCCGGTCAGGAACCAGATGAAGCCGAGCATCAGCAGGGTCGAGATCACGACCCACGCCGGGCTCTGACCCTTGTCGATTGCGGGCGCTCCCGGGGTAGGAGACGCGATCGTGTCACCCGGCGCTGCGACCGGCACCGTGGGCTGACGTCCGTCCCTCGACCCCCAGGGCCCGGTCTCACTCATCAGATCAGCTCCACAGGCACATGATGCCGGGCCTTGATCATGTCATAGCGCGCCGGGATGGCCGGTGGCGGCAGATCGATCATGCGTTGAACGGCCAGCGCCGCCTTGGCGATCATGTCCTCTGGCACCGTCACCTCGAACTTCATGTCGCGCAGGCAGTCGCGAATGTTCGTCAGCGTGATGCGCTTCATGTAGGGGCACAGGTTGCAGGGGCCGATGAAGTCGACCTCGGGCACGTCCCCCTTGATGTTGGACGCCATCGAGCACTCGGTGATCAGGACGACCTGTCGCGGCTTCTTCGCCATGACGTAGTCGGTCATGGCGGCTGTCGATCCGGCGAAGTCGGCGGCACCCAGCACATCTTCCGGACATTCCGGGTGAGCCAGGATCTCGGCTCCGGGATAGGCCTCGCGCATGGCGTGGATGTCCTCGGCCTTGAACCGCTCATGCACGATGCAGCGGCCTTTCCACGCTATGATGCCGACGGTCGTCTGGGCCGCCACGTTCCGGG